>CAXTDA010000181.1:4915-7722 GCA_964242935.1 uncultured Burkholderiaceae bacterium
CTCATGCTTCAACGCCTCGCCCACCGGCTTCCCCGTATCCGCATCCCACACCCGCGCCGTGTTGTCCCGCGATGCCGTCACCACCCTCGTCACGCCCTTCGCGGTGTCGTACTCACGATAGAGCCATTCCAGCGTCAACGCCAGCAACGGCAACGCATCGGCGCCCTGCGCGTCGTGCACCAGCTGGTCGGCCAGCTCGGGCGTGAACGCGAGCCGATGCACGGACTCGCCGTGACGCTTCGCCGGTCCGTCGATCACCGCCTTGAACTCGGTCTGCGGCATCGCGGGCAGGCTGAACAGCACCGGCGACATCGTCTTGAACGCCGCGTGTTCCTGCAGCAGCGGCAACGCGTCGGAGCGGATCGTCAACATGAAGAGCACCGCGTCGGCACCGGGCCGTGCCCGCGACGCGTCCATCATCGCGAAGAGCGCGTCGGTCTCGCCAGGATCGTCGGCGGCGAAGAGTTCCTCGGCCTGGTCGATCGGGATGATCAGCGTCGGCCGCGTGCCGCCTGCGGCCTCGTCGCGGCCGGGACGACTCCCCATGCGTTCCGCGATGCCCGACAACCCCACCGTCTCCAACAGCTGCCGGACTTCGGCGGTGCTCGTCAACGTGCCGTCCTTCTTGAAGGCGTGCCGAATGCTCGCCGACAGTCCCAACGACCCGGTGAGCACCGCATTGCCCGGTCGCACGGTCTCCAGCACGACGAAATGGGCGTCCCGCCGCAGGCGCGGCAACAAGCCCGCGCACAGGAACGACGACTTCCCCGCTCCCGACGCGCCGAGGATCACGAACAGACGATCGATGCCCTTCTCGCGAACCAGCCGCAGCTGGTCGATCGCGCGAACGATCTGCGCGTCGCGGCCGAAGAAGACCGCGGCGTCCGCTTCGTCGAGCGCGCGCAGTCCCGGGTACGGCGCGCGCCCCCGGTCGTGCGCCGGCGGCCACTCGAACGTCGACGCGTCGAGCCCTGCGCGACGCAACCCGCGCGCGAGGCGGTCGAGCCCGTCGCGCGAAAAGCGGATGACCGTGCCGATCGGCACGCGCGGCGGCATCGCGATCCCGAAGGCCTCGCCGTCGTCCGCATGCGTCAGGTCGCACAGCTGCCACTCCGCCGTCATCTGCGCGTCGATCGCCTCGATCGCGATCGGTTCGACCATCACGCCGAAGATGCGCTTGCCGAGCTTCTTCGCGGCGAGGAACTCCGAGAAGCAGTACTTCGACGCGTTCCACGCCGGCGACACCAGGAACAGCACCGCCTCGCAGCGGTCGACCGCGTCGAACAACGCCGCGATCCAGCGCTCGCCGGGCGCGATGCCGCGCGACGTGTCGAAGTCCAGGAAGTAGTCGTCCCAGCCTTCGCGCGCCAACCACTGCGCGAGCGCCAGCGCCGCGGCGTCGTCGACGCTCGAGTGACTAATGAAGATGCGGGACATCGCGCGTCGCTCGGCCGTTGCGAAGTCAACGATCGATGCGCCGCACGCTCACAGCTCCTTCCACTTCAACACCACCTCGGTCACCGCCGGTACGGCGAAGATCGACAACGCGATCGGCATCGACGCGCGTCGAAGGTCCAAAACGCCTCGCAGGCTTCGGCATGCGCATCCTGTTCGACGTGGGCGATCAAGTGTTCGAGGGTCTCGGCGGTCGGCATGGCGTCGATTCGGTGCAGGTCCGAAGCCTGCAGTGCGAGCGCCTCGCTGGCAATCCCCACGAACGAACGGCACTCGACCGCTCTTGCCCGCGGGTCGACCGGCTGGCGCCAACGGCAAGGCAGCGTGTCGTGCGTGGCGCCGAAGTCGTCCGTGTCAGAAGGATCGCCTCGCGGATCGCGAGCAGGCAGACGGTGGCGAAGCCGCCCGCGACCACGCGAGGATCGGGACCACGTCGACGCCTTGCGCGTCGAGACGACAGCGCAGTCGCTTTCTTCGGGGGGGCGGCTCGGTGCCGTGGTGACGCGGCCGATCGCGCGTCGTCGGCTTCACGCCTTCAGCAGTTCCTCGCCGCCGCGGAGCCATCGGGCGAGGTGCCGGTCGACCCCGTCCGGATCGTCGCGCAGCATGTCGATCGCCGTTTCTCGCGCCGCGTCGACCAGGTCCTGATCCTGCTGAAGGTCCGCGAAGCGGAGCAGCGCCTCGCCGGACTGGCGATGACCGAGGAACTCGCCGGGCCCGCGCAACGCGAGGTCCTTCCGCGCGATCTCGAAGCCGTCCTGCGACTCGCGCATCGTCTTCAATCGTTCGCGCGCGGTCCGCGACAGCGGCGGCTGGAACAGCAGGATGCAGACGGAGTCGGTCGCGCCGCGCCCCACGCGGCCGCGCAACTGATGAAGCTGCGCAAGCCCGAAGCGCTCCGCGTGTTCGATCACCATCAGCGACGCGTTCTCCACGTCGACGCCGACTTCGATCACGGTCGTCGCGACCAGCAGCCCGATGCGCCCGTCGTCGAACGCGCGCATCACGTCGGCCTTGTCGCGGGCCGACAGGCGGCCGTGGACCAGACCGACCGCGGCTTCCGGCAGCGCGAGCGCCAGCGCGTCGCGCGTGTGAATCGCGTTCTGCAACTGGAGGCGCTCCGTCCGCGCCGTGGCCGGTCGTCGCTTGCCGGCGGCTGTCGGTGGCGCCTCGATCCCGGCGGCCTCCGGATCCTCGACCAGCGGACAGACCCAGTAGGCCTGCCGGCCCGCGGCGAGCGCATGCCGGACGCGGTCGACGACGTCGTCGCGGCGCGACGCCGCGCTCAGCGTCGTCACGATCGGCCCCCGGGCCCGCGGCCACCCGGCGCACGGAGCCACCGCGCGGTCGGC
>CAXTDA010000182.1:0-2312 GCA_964242935.1 uncultured Burkholderiaceae bacterium
GCCGAGCGCGCTTCGCCATGGCATCAGGGCCTCGGCCTGGAACATGTATCCGGCGCGCCGGTTGACGCCTTGCGTCCGGGCCTCGAGACGGACGCCGAAGACGCGAACCTCGCCGGCCGACGGGGCGAGCAGGCCCGCCGCGACATTGAGCAGCGTCGTCTTGCCGCAACCGGTGGGACCGACGACCGCGACGAACTCGCCCGGCGCGATCGAGAACGTCACGTCGGCGACCGCGGTGTGGCGCTGCGCCGCGTCGTCGGACGAGACGAACGTGCACGTGACGCCGTCGAACGCGAGCGCGGCGACACCGGGATCGTTCACGTGGATCGCCTGCGCGAGGGCCGGGGTCAGGTCGAAGCCGTCACTTGTACTTCTGGTCGGCGCGTTGAGCGAAGTCGTTGGTGAACGTGGCGGCGAGGTCGATCTTCGCCGGATCGAGCCGGGCGTCGAAGCTCGCGAGCGCGCGGGCCGCCGTCGCGGGCCCGGAGGCCGGCATCAGCCCGTCGGCCGAATACGCGTCGCGCTGGCTCGCGAATGCGGCGAGATAGAGCGCCTTGTCGCCGAGCTGGTAACTCTCGGGCACCGTCTTCAACACGTCGGACGGCCCGGCCTTCGCGAGCCACTTGTCGGCGCGCACGATCGCGTTCGCGAGCGCCTGCGTCGTCCGCGGGTACTTGCGGATGAAGTCGTCGAACGCGTACAGCGTCGCCGCGGGCATCGCGCCGCCGAAGAGGTCCTGCGTCCCCTTCGTCGTCCGCGTCGTCACGAGGACCTTCACCTCGTTCTTCTGCTCGAGCATCGTCATCACCGGCTCGATGTTCGACATGCCGTCGATCTGCCCGCTGCGGATCGCCGCGAGCGACCCGGCACCGGTGCCGACGCCGATCACCGACACGTCGGACGGCTTCAGCCCGCCCTTCGCGAGATAGGTATTGAGGGCGACGTTGGTCGACGAGCCGGGTGCCGACACGCCGATCTTCAGGCCCTTCAGGTCCTTCGGTCCCTGCACGGTCGCGGCCTTCGCGGACGCAATGCCGATCGTGATCGCGGGCGACTGGCCCATCAGCGCGAACGACCGGATGCGCTGTCCCTTCGACTGCATGTTGATGGTGTGCTCGTACGCGCCGGCGACGACGTCGACGCTGCCGCCGACCAGCGCCTCGAGCGCCTTTGCGCCGCCGGCGAAGTCGCTGATCTCGACCGTCAGCCCCTCGTCCTTGAAATAGCCGAGCCGCTCGGCGATCGTGAGCGGCAGGTAGTAGAGGCCGGCCTTGCCGCCGACGGCGATCGAGACGCTGGTCTTCTCGGGCGCCTGCGCACCGGCCGTCGCGATGCCGAGGACGAGGACGAACGCGGCGATCGACGCGTCACGGAGCAGGCGTGCAACCGCGAGCGAAACTGGCTTCAAGTGAGTCTCCCGGATCGCCCGCTCTCGGCGCGCGGGACGCTGCGCGGGACGGGCTGCGCCGATTGTAGGTCAGCGGGAGAGGCGGACGAGCGCGCCGAGACCCAGCACGCGGGTCGGCTGCGCCGATCCGCTCGCGGGTTCGAGCGACAGGCCGAACGCCTTCGCGCGTGCGAGCGTCGCGGCGTCCACGCCCGGGACCGCGACCGCTTCGCCGCGCGCCGCGTCGGGCAGGATGCCGAGGGAGACCAAAGCCTTCGCATCGTTGGGCGCCATCCACAACTGCAGTGCCTTGCCGTCGTCGACCGGGGTGTCGGTGGTGACGCGCACCATCAACGACGTGCCGCCCTTCGTCGCGAACACCACGGCGACCGGCGTGCCGCTCTTCGCGTCGACCAGCGTCGCGACCGCGTCGGGCATCTTCTCGACCTCGACGATCCGCGGTTCGGCCGGCACGACCTTCGGCGGCGCCTCGATCACCTTCGGCTCCGCCTGCACGATGCGCGGCTCGACGACCGGCTGCGGCCGGAGCGTGAAGGCGAGCGCGACAGCGGCGATCGTCGCGAAGGTCGCCGACAGCCCGCGCCAGAGTCCGACGCGGTCCCACCAGCCGGTCGCCGCGGTCGGCTGGACGCCTTGCGAGCGACCGGGCAGACGGGCCTCGATCGCGTCCCACACGCGCCGCGGCGGCATCTTCGAAGGAATCGCATCGACCAGCGGTGCGAGCCGCTCGCTCCACGCGAGCGCCAGCGCCCCAAGGGAATCGTCGGCGCGCGCCCAGCGCTCGAAGCGCCGCCGCGCGCCGCCGCGCAGCGTGCCGAGCGCGTTCTCGGCAGCCAGCAGCTCGCGCAATCGCTCGTTGGCCTGGATGTTCACCGGGTCCGGTCCGTGTCAGCCCGCCATGCCG
>CAXTDA010000182.1:2322-7633 GCA_964242935.1 uncultured Burkholderiaceae bacterium
ATCCTTGCCGTGGATGTTCACGATGAGGGCCGGTCCGGGTCAGACCGCGAGGCCGTCGAGGCAGCGACGCATCTTCTCGAGCCCGCGGCGGATCCACGTCTTCACGGTGCCGATCGGGATCTTCAGCGTCGCCGCGAGCTCCGAATGCGTCAGTCCCTGGAAGTAGGCGAACGCGATTGCCTGCCGCGGGCCGGCATCGAGCCGCTGCAGGCAATGACGCAACGCGACCGCATCCTGGCCCTGCACCGCGAGGTCCGCCGGGCCCGGCGCGTCGGACTCGAGCACCGCTTCGAGATCGTCGTCGAGCTCGACGGTGCGGCGATCGGCACGGCGCAGGTAATCGAGCGCCCGGTTGCGGACGATCGTCACCATCCACGTCATCGGCGCCGAAAGCGAGGGGTTGTAACCCGCGGCGCCGTTCCAGACGTTGATGAAACTGTCCTGCAAGACATCCTCCGCACGACCCTCTTCGCGCAAGATACGCAAAGCGATCGCGAACAGTTTCGGCGCTGTCGCGTCGTAGAGGCGTCGATAGGCCTGCTGGTCGCCGATCGCGATCGCGGCGATCCATCCGGCGAGCGCCGCGGCGTCGGCACTCGAGGATGCGGCCGAGCGGGGCTTGGCCGTCAACGCAGGCTGCCGCTCGCCGCGTAGACGAACAGCGCGACGTTCGCGAGGAAGCCGATCGCCCAGACCGGCGAACGCAGCGTCGGCCGGTCCGTGACGTAGAACGCGATGTACGCGACGCGCGCCACGACGAACACCACCGCGAGCAGGTCGATCGTCGCGACCGGCACATGCTGGAGGACCGCGATGACGACGCCGGCCGCGAACAACGGCAGCGCCTCGAAGCTGTTGGCCTGCGCCGCGTTCGCGCGGGCCCGGAAGCCGGTCTGCGCCGCGAGCCAGGCTCGCGGATCGTGGTTGTCGTAGCGCGCCCTGACGCCGTCGCCGGAGCCGCCGCCGAACTTCGCGAGATACGAGCACGCGAAGGGCAGCATCCCCGCGACCAGCACGCACCAGAACGCGACGATCATTTCGCGTCGACGATCGCGTCGATCCGCTCGCGCATCGACGCGTCGATCCGCGGGACCACGTCGATCGCCTTCATGTTCTCGACAACCTGCGCGGGTCGCGACGCGCCGGTGATCACGGTCGACACGTGACGGTTGCTCGCGCACCACGCGAGGCCGAGCTGCGCGAGCGAACAGCCGAGCTCGTCGGCGATCGTCTTCAACTGCGCGACGACCGCGTTCTTCTTCTCGTCGAGCAGTCGGTCCTTCAGGAACGCGTAGTTCTGCAGCGTCGCCCGGCTCCCGTCCGGCGCGCCGCCCGCGTACTTGCCGGTCAGGAGACCCGACGCCAGCGGGCTCCACGTCGTCAGACCGAGGCCGATGTCGTCGTAGAGCCGGGCGTATTCGACCTCGACCTGCTTCCGGTTGAACAGGTTGTATTCGGGCTGCTCGACCACGGGCTTGTGCAGGTGGTGCTTCTCCGCCAGGTCCCATGCCGCGCGGATGTCGGCCGCCGGCCACGACGACGTGCCCCAGTACAACGCCTTGCCGCGCGACACGATGTCGTGCATTGCCCACACCGTCTCCTCGATCGGTGTCTCGGGGTCCGGTCGATGGCAATAGACGAGGTCGACGAAGTCGAGGTCGAAGCGCTTCAGCGACGCGTCGATCGCGTGATGCAGGTACTTGCGGTTGAGCGTGTTGCGTTCGTTCGGCCCCTTCTCGAGACCCCAGAAGAACTTGGTCGACACGATGTACTTCATCCGCGGCCACTTCAGTTCCTTCAGCACCTGGCCCATGATCGTCTCGGACTGGCCGAGCGCGTAGACCTCCGCGTTGTCGAAGAAGTTGACGCCGGCGTCGAACGCCGCGGCCATGCACTCGCGCGCGAGCTTCGTGTCCATCTGGTTGCCGTAGGTGACCCACGAACCGAAGGACAGCGCGCTGACCTTGAGGCCCGCACGGCCGAGTCGTCGATATTCCATGGGCTCCTTGCTTTCCTTGTTGGCGATTCAGGACGAGCGGCGGTCGAGCACCGCGTGCGCGATGGTACCGACGTCGACGTATTCGAGCTCGCCGCCGACCGGCACGCCGCGCGCGAGCCGCGTGACCGCGAGGCCGCGACTCTTCAGCATCTCGCCGATCGTGTGGGCGGTCGCCTCGCCCTCGTTCGTGAAGTTGGTCGCGAGGATCACCTCCTTGACGACGCCGTCGACGGCACGGCGGAGCAGCCGGTCGAGATGGATCTCCTTGGGCCCGATCCCGTCGAGCGGCGACAGCCGGCCCATCAGCACGAAGTAGAGGCCGCGATAGGTCAGCGTCTGCTCGATCATCAACTGGTCCCCGGGCGTCTCGACGACGCACAGCATCGCCGGATCGCGGCGGTCCGACGAACAGACGTCGCAAAGTTCGTTCTCGGTGAACGTGTTGCAGCGTGCGCAATGGCGGATCGATTCGACCGCCTGCGTCAGCGCCGTGCCGAGCTGTGCCGCGCCCTCGCGGTCGTGCTGCAGCAGGTGGTACGCGATGCGTTGCGCCGATTTCGGACCGACGCCCGGCAAGCGGCGCAGGCCCTCGACGAGGTCGTCGAGGCGGGACGGCGTTTTGTGGGAGACCTTCATGGCGACAGCCGCGGATTCTACTGTGCGTCCTGCACGGTGCCGCTCGCCGGCCGCGACCGCTTAAACTCCGCCCTTCGCCGAGCCTTCCCGAAGTGCGCCGGGGTCACCGACCCATCGCGCGTCACCGGCATCACCCGTCCCGCCATGACTGCCGTCCACGACCAGGTCGCCCGCCGCCGCACGTTCGCGATCATCTCCCACCCCGACGCCGGCAAGACCACGCTGACGGAGAAGCTGCTGCTGTTCTCGGGCGCGATCCACATCGCCGGCTCGGTGAAGGCGCGAAAGGCGAGCCGCCATGCGACCAGCGACTGGATGGAGATCGAGAAGCAGCGCGGCATCTCGGTCGCGTCGTCGGTGATGCAGATGGAATATCGCGACTGCGTCATCAACCTGCTCGACACGCCCGGGCACCAGGACTTCTCGGAGGACACGTATCGCGTGCTGACCGCGGTCGACGCCGCGCTGATGGTGATCGACGCGGCCAACGGTGTCGAGGCGCAGACGCTCCGCCTCCTCGAGGTCTGCCGCGCGCGCGGCACGCCGATCATCACGTTCGTCAACAAGATGGACCGCGAGGTGCGCGAGCCGCTCGATCTGCTCGACGAAATCGAGCGCGCACTCGGCATGACGACCGTGCCGTTCACGTGGCCGATCGGCATGGGCAAGAACTTCGGCGGCGTCTACGACATCGCCGCCGACAGCATGCGGGTGTTCCAGCCCGGCGCCGACAAGGCCGGGCAGGCCTTCGAGACGATCGCCGGACTCGACAATCCCGACATCGACGCCCGCTTCGACAGCGGCACCGGCTACGTGAAGAAGGCCCGCGACGAGATCGACCTCGTCAGCTCGGCGTCCGAGCCCTTCGACGGCAAGGCCTTCGTCGCGGCGAAGCAGACGCCGGTATTCTTCGGCTCGGCCGTCAACAACTTCGGCGTGCAGGAGGTGCTCGACGCGGTCGTCGACCTCGCGCCCGCTCCGCTCGGCCGGAACGCGATCCAGCGCGCGGTCGCGCCCGACGAGAACAAGTTCGCCGGCGTCGTCTTCAAGATCCAGGCGAACATGGACCCGGCGCACCGCGACCGCATTGCGTTCGTCCGCGTCTGCGCGGGGCACTTCGAGCGCGGGATGAACCTGAAGGTCACGCGCTCCGGCAAGGCGATGAAGCCGAACAACGTCGTGACGTTCCTGTCGCAGCGGCGCGAGATCGCCGAGGACGCGTATGCGGGCGACATCATCGGCATTCCGAACCACGGCACGCTGCAGCTCGGCGACACGCTGACCGAAGGCGAGCCGCTGCAGTTCACGGGGCTGCCGTTCTTCGCACCCGAAATGTTCCAGGCCGTCGAGGTCGCCGACCCGCTCCGTGCCAAGCAGCTGAAGCACGGGCTCGCGCAGCTCGGCGAGGAAGGCGCGATCCAGGTCTTCCGTCCGCACCTCGGCGGCTCGTTGCTGCTCGGCGCCGTCGGGCAGCTGCAGTTCGAGGTCGTGCTGCATCGGCTCGAACACGAGTACGGGGTGAAGGCGCGGCTGATCGGCACGAAGCAGCGGCTCGCGCGCTGGGTCACGGCCGAAGGCTCGGCGGAAGGCGAACGCGAGCTGAAGCGCTTCATCGATTTCTACGCGGCCCGCATCGCCTACGACGCGGTCGACGCGCCGACCTACATGGCGTCGCATTCGTCGGAGCTGCGGGTCGCCGAGGACGAGTGGCCGCGCATCAAGTTCCATGCGCTGCGCGAGCACGCGGGGTTGGTGTTCCAGTCGGGGCTGGCGGCCTGACTGCGAAGTCTCCTTCCCCTCTAAGGGAAGGTCGGGATGGGGGCGAGCGAAGCGAGCGACGTCGCCATCGCTTCGCGATGGCCCCCTCCCCGGTCCTCCCCCAAAGGGGGAGGGAGCAAATCAGAACGGAAGCTTCATCCCCGGCGGCAACTGCATCCCCGCGGTCACGGCCGACATCTTCTCGGTCGACGTCGCCTCCGCCTTTCGCACCGCATCGTTGAACGCGGCGGCGACCAGGTCCTCGAGCATGTCCTTGTCGTCGCCGAACAGCGACGGGTCGATCACGACGCGCTTGACGTCGTTCTTGCAGGTCATCGTGACCTTGACGAGGCCGGCGCCCGACTGACCCTCGACCTCGATCGTCGCGAGCGAGTCCTGCACCTTCTTCACGTTGTCCTGCATCTGCTGGACCTGCTTCATCATCCCGGCGAGCTGGTTCTTCATCATGGCGCTACTCCGTCGTTCGATTGATGTTGCGTTTCAGACCGGCTTGACCGAGCCCGGCACCACCGTGGCGCCGCCGAAGTCGCGGACCACGGCCTGCACGAACGGGTCGGCGTCGATGATCGCCTGCGCATCGGCCTGGCGCGCGGCACGCTCGTCGCTGCGGGCGGCCGCGACGGTCGCGCCCTTGACCGCGCCGACCTCGATAGTCACGGCGACCGGGCGGCCGAAGTGCTGCGCGAGCGCGAGCTTCAGCTTGTCGAGCGTCGGCCCGCTGCCGAGCAGCGACTTGATCGGGACGCGGAGCGTGATCGAGCGGTCGTCGTGCGAGACCAGCTCGGTCTCCTGGACCAGCTGGCGCGTGAGGCCGGTCAGCTTCAGCCGGTCGACGAGCGCCACCCAGTCGTCGACGAGGACGGGCTGCACTACGGCCTGCATCGCCTCGGGGGCATC
>CAXTDA010000183.1:0-7618 GCA_964242935.1 uncultured Burkholderiaceae bacterium
CGCCCGCGACGCCTGCCCCGCGCGGCCTTCGTAGGCGTCGAAGCACGCTTCGGCCGCGCGCCCGTCGCCGAGCGCGGCATGGCAGGCTCCGGCCGTCAGCACGCAGATCGATTCGCATCCCGTGTCGCCGACCTCGCGCGCGATGTCCCGTCCCTGCAACGCCAGTCGCAACGCGGCCTCCGGGTCGCCCTCGGCCCGCGTCACCAGGGCGAGGACGTGCAGCGCGTAGCCCTCGCTGCCGCGGTCGCCGATCGAGCGGATCACGTCGAGGCCGGCCTCGACCAGCGAACGCGCCTTTCCGTGATTGCCGATCTCGCATTCGAAGTCGGCGATATTGCCCATCAACGCCCCTTCGAAGCGGCGGTTGCCGGACGATCGCGCCGCGGCCAGCGCGCGTTCGAGCAGGTCGCGAGCGGCGACGTAGTCGCCGCGCATCTTGGCGATCGTCGACAGCCGGTTCATCGCGACGACCTCGAGATACGCGTTGCCGGATGACCGCGTGATCGGCAGCATCGCGCGGAGCGTCGCCTCGGCCGCCGCCGAGTCGCCGAGGTAGATCAGCGCCTGCGCCTTGTCGAGCAACGCGCCGAGCCGGGTCGCCGGATCGTCGGGGTGCGACAGCGCGCACGCGCGGTCGGCCGCGGCGATCGCTTCCGCGTAGTCGCCGTGCAGCACGGCCAGCAGCGAGCGCCAGCGGCCCGCCTTGGCGCGGCATCCGTCGTCGTCGAGCCGTTCCGCGAGCGCCTCCTGGAACATTGCGCTCTCGGCCTGCTCCTTCCGGCGGCCGGTCGAGTTGAACGCGTTGGTGCGGAGGTCCATCAACGCGAACCGGGTCTCGACGTCGTCATCCGGACACCCCGCGAGCGCGCGCCCCGCGTAGTCGATCGCGGCGCCGAACGCCGCGGCGCGGAAGGCCGCATCGGCCGCGCGTTGCAGGTAGCGCGTCGCGTTCCGGGCATCGCCCGCGCGCTCGTAGTGGTCGGCGATCAGGCCGAGGTGCTCGCCGATCCGGCCGCCGGTGATCGCGACCAGCCAGTCGGCCGTGCGCTGGTGTAGCTCGCGTCGCGGCCCCTTCAGCACGGTGTCGTAGGTCACCTGGTGCAGGAGATGATGCTTGAAGGCGTATTCGCGGACGCCGACGAAGGCCGACGCCGACCGGCGATCGATCAGCTTCCGGTCCGCGAGCAACGGCAGCGCGGCGATCGAGTCGGGTGCGATCGCCCGCAAGGCCTCGTCCCAGAACACGTGACCGATCACGCTGTCCCGTTGCAACGCGAGCTTCTCGCGCGGCGGCAGCGCATCGAGCCGCGCCTGCAGGACGGCGGTCAGCGTCGACGGCACGCGCAGCTTCGTCAGCCGCGCCTCGTCGACTTCCCAGCGATCGCCGGTCGTCAGCACGACGCCGTCGTCGACCAGCATCCCGAGCAGCTCTTCCATGTGGAACGGATTGCCGTCGGCGCTCCGCAGGATCAGGTCGCGCAACGCGGCCGGCGGATCGGCCATCGGCGAGAGCAGCGCGTCGACCAGCACGCCGCTGCACTCGGCCGTCAACGGCTCGAGTTCGATGCGCGTGCCACGCGCCGCCTTGCCCCACGACGGCCGACGTTCGATCAGCGCCGGCCGCGTGAAGCAGCCGATCACGATCGGCAGGTCGGCGCAGGTCGATGCGAGGTATTCGATCAGGTCGAGCGAGCCGTCGTCGGCCCAGTGGAGGTCGTCGAACAACAACGCCACGAAGCCGCTGCCGGCCGCGCAACGCAGCCGGAGGAACTGCTCGATCGCATGGAACGCCCGGGTACGGATCTGGCGGCCGTCCTGCAGGATCCCCGCGATGTGCGGACTGCCGGAGAAGTCGAGGCCGATCAGCTGGCCGACGACCGCCGCCTGTTCCGCGGCGCGCGTGCCGAACGGTTGTCCGAACGCACGGACCAGCTTCGCGCAGGCGACGTCCGGTCCGTCGCTGTCGACGATGTCGCAGTGCCACGCGAGCAGGTCGCGGATCACGCCGTACGGCACCTGCAATCCATGACGCTGGGCGCGGCCGTGGAACGTCGCGATGATCGTCGGCGTGCGTTCGAGCCGGACCTCGACCTCGCGAAGCAGCCGGCTCTTGCCCACGCCGGCATCGGCGACGACCGTGACGAACCGCAACGACCGCCCGACGTCGGCCTCGTCGAACAGCGCGGTCAGCCGCTCCATCTCCGGCTCGCGGCCGATCAGCCGCGCCGCGCGGCCCACCGCGTCGGGAGGCCGGAAGCTCCGCGGCTTCTGGCGCAGCACCAGCACGCTCGCGACCGGCTCGTCGATGCCCTTGACGGCGAGCGGCGGTTGCGGCTCGACGTCGAACAGGTCGCGCACCTGCCGAAAGGTGTCGCGGCTGATGCGGAGCCCGCCGGCCGGAGCGGTCTGCTCCATCCGTGCCGCGATGTTGACCGCGATGCCGCGGATGCGGCCGTCGACGTCGAGGCCGCCGCCGAGCAGCACCGGCCCGGTGTGCGCGCCGACCCGGACGTTGAAGTCCCCGTGCCCGTATTGGCGCTTTACGGCCGCGCCCTGACGCCCCCCTTCGTCGACCAGCGCGAGCCCGGCGCGCACCGCGCATTCGGCGTCGTCCTCGCTGGCGCGGTCGGCGCCGAAGACCGCGAGCAGGCTGTCGCCGGCGTACTGCAGCACCTTGCCGTGATGGCTCTCGACGATCGCGGTGCAGCGTTCGAGCGCCCCGTCGAGCAGCGCGTGGATGTCTTCCGGGTCGAGATGCTGGCTGAGCGCGGTCGAGCCGACCACGTCGAGGAACAGGACCGTGACCTGGCGCAGCGTCTGCTCGTTCGCGTCGCGGCCGGTCGGGTCGATCGCCGCGAGTCGCGCGAGCAGCGGCGCGATCGCGAGGTCGACGACCGCGTCGCCGAGCACCGCGCGCTGCGCCGTCAACGCGGCGATCGCCGCTTGGATCTGTTCGTGCTCGGAGGACATGCGGGCGAGGATAGCAACAACGCCCGGCGGTGGTGACGCGCCGCGTCGTCCTTCCGGGCCGGCCGCCCGGGGAGGCGACGCGGTGAAACCGATCGTGACCGGTCGACGGCTTGTCATCGGCGCGCGTGGTCGGCCACAATGCGGCCCC
The DNA here is from genome assembly GCA_964242935.1 of uncultured Burkholderiaceae bacterium. Lineage (GTDB taxonomy): Bacteria > Pseudomonadota > Gammaproteobacteria > Burkholderiales > Burkholderiaceae_D > CAHJXF01. Next base: position 3,119 of record CAXTDA010000183.1, read on the forward strand.
GTGGTCGTATCTCGTCCATCACTCCCAGGATCAGCGATGCAAGGCGTTCTGTTCGGTCTCTTCAAGGATATGGCGACGGCCGAGCAGGCGCGGAACGCGTTGCTCGCGATGGGCATCCCGCCCGAGGATGCGACGTTGCACCACCAGGACGTTCCGGTCGGCAATCGCGAGGAGCACCAAGGCAAGCCGCGGCCGCCCGACGAGAAGGGACTCTTCGCCGGCCTCTTCGATTCGCTCTTCAACAGCGGCGGCGAGATGGACGATTCGAAGCACGTCGACACCGTGCGTCAGGCCCTGCACCGCGGCGAATACGCGGTGTCGGTCAGCGTCGACAGCGCGGACCAGATGAGTCGCGCCGAGGACGTGTTCACGCGCGCGGGCGCCGTGTTGCAGCTCCATCCGGACGCCTGAGAAGTGGCAGGCCGCCGCGCGCCGGAAGTACGGATGGCGCGCTGGCGACGTCCCGCGAGCCGGACCGTCACTCTTCCCGCGGAGCGAACGATGTCGTCAAGCGGCCCGGAGCGCGCGGTGAGCCACCGTCCGGTACGGCATCGCGACCGGGTTGCGACCCGCCAGGTCCGGTTCGTTCGCGATCAGCGCCTGCAATTCGCGCTTGACCGTCGCGCGCTCCGCTTCCGGCAGGGCGGCGATGAAGCTGACGGACAGGAAGCGGTCGACGATCACCTGGCGCGGCGGTCCGACGTGGACGTGCGGGAAGGACTGCGTGTCGAGCGGCCCGAAGCCGGCCGCGGGGAACGCCTCGCGCCACCGGCCGCTGCGGTAGCGCGGGGCGTCGCCTTCGTACCGTGCGGCGATCGCGGTCAGTCGCCGGACCCATGGAAGCGATTCTTCGCGCACGTTCCAGACCAGCGCGAGGCTGCCGCCGGGCTTCAGCACGCGGGCGATCTCGGCCAGCGCCGCCGCGTTCGCGAACCAGTGGAACGCCTGTGCGCAAACGACCGCATCGGCGGTCGCGGCCTCGAGCGGGATCGCTTCGGCGGTGCCGTGCCGTACATCGACCGACGGGTACGCGGCCACGAGTCGCGACAGCATCGCGGGCACCGGTTCGACCGCGACGATGCGGGCTCCGGTGGCCTGCAGCCGCGGAACGAACTTGCCGGTCCCGGCACCGAGGTCCACGACCGTCCGTCCGGGCTGGAGTCCGAGGTGATCGCGGAGCCACGCGTCCAGGGCCGCCGGATAGTCGGGGCGGCCGCGTGCATAGCCGTCGGCGTTCGCCGCGAACCCGGTGGCCGCCGCCGTGTGGACTTCGCTCATTGTGGCGTCACGATAGCGCAGCACGGGCGCCGGTCGGCATCGTGAAGATCCGCATCGTCGGCGGCGGCCCCGCGGGCCTCTTCTTCGCTTACCTGATGCAGCGCGAACGCCGGCGCCGCGGCGAGCCGCCGCACGACATCCGCGTCGACGAACGTGATCCCGAGGGCGCGACCTACGGCTGGGGCGTCGTCTTCTCGGACGTCGCGCTCGCATTCGTGCGCGACATCGCGCCCGAGGTCTACGACGCGATCACCGCGAAGCAGGAAGTGTTCGACGAGATGGCGGTCGTCCATCGCGGCGTCCGCGTCCCGCTCGCGCACAACACGTTCCACCGCATGTCGCGGATCGACCTGCTGAAGGCGTTGCAGGCGCAGTGCCGCGAGGTCGGCGTCGAGATCGCGTTCGGCCGGCGCGTCGACGATCCGGCGACGCTCGAGCCGTGCGACCTGATCGTCGCGGCCGACGGCGCGAACAGCGCGATCCGCACGCGCCTCGCCGGGCATTTCGGCCCGCAGCTCGACGAACGGCCGAACTGGCTCGCGTGGTACGGCACGACGCGCCTCTTCGACGCGCTGTCGCTGATCTTCCGGCAGAACGACGACGGCCTCGTGATCGCGCACACCTACCGCTACAGCCCGGGCCTCAGCACGTTCCTGGTCGAATGCGATCCCGCGACGTTCGAGAAGGCGGGGCTCGGTCGCATGAGCGAAGCCGGGAGCCTCGCGTACTGCGAGCGCGTGTTCGCCGACGACCTCGAGGGCCACCGGCTGCTGTCGAACCGGTCCAACTGGTTCCGCTACACGATGGTCCGGAACGACCGCTGGCACCACGGCAACGTCGTGCTGATCGGCGACGCGCTCCGCACCGGCCATCCGTCGGTCGGCTCCGGCACGCGCCTCGCGCTGCAGGATTCGATCGCGCTCTTCGATGCGTATCGCGAATGCGGCGACGACGTCCCGGCGATGCTCGAGGCCTTCGTCCGTCTCCGGCAGCCGGGCTCCGAGAGCCTCCGGAAGGCCGCGCTGAAGAGCACCGAGTGGTACGAGGACCTCGGGCCGAAGCTGTCGCTCGATCCGGTGTCGTTCGCGTACGACTACGTGACGCGAAGCGGTCGCGTCGACCACGCGGAGGTGAGGAAGCGCGACCCGGCGCTCGCGGACGCGTACGAGCGGCTGCATCCAGAGCGGTCGTTCGGCGCCGAGTAGCGTCCTGACGCGATGCACCGAAAACTTCACCCCGTGGCCCGACGACCTCGCGACGCGTTATCGCGAAGCCGGGCTTTGGGAAGGCATCGATGTCGCCGCGATGGTGGCGCGGACCGCGGCACGCGTGCCCGACCGGATCGCGGTCGTGTCGGCCGAACGGCGGCTCACCTACGCGGCGCTGGTCGACGAGGTCGACACGCTGGCCGCCGCCTTGCTCGCACGGGGTCTGCGCGCGGGCGACCGCGTCGTCGTGCAGTTGCCGAACGTCGTCGAGTTCATCGACGTGTACCTCGCGATCAACCGCATCGGCGCCATTCCCGTGATGGCGCTCCGCGCGCACCGCCACGCGGAGGTACGCCACTTCCTGCGCGCGTCGGGCGCCGTCGCGTACGTGATCGCCGACGTCGTTGGCCGCTTCGACTACCGCGTGATGGCGGACGAGCTGCGGGCCGAGTTCGCGACGTTGACCGACGTGATCGTGGTCGGCGAACCGGGCCCCGGCCAGGTCGCGTTGCAGACGCTGATCGACGACTTCGGTCGCGATCACGCGACGCTGATCGACACGGTCCGCGTCGACCCGTCGAGCGTCAGCACGATGCTGCTGTCGGGCGGCACGACGTCGATGTCGAAGCTGATCCCGCGCACGCACGACGACTACGTGCTGAACGCGCGGCTCTGCGGCGCGGCCGCCGGCTTCGACGACGCGACGGTCTTCATGGCGCTGCTGCCGCTCGGCCACAACTACAACCTCGCGTCGCCGGGCCTGCTCGGTGCCTTCTACCATGGCGGCACGGTCGTCGTCGCGCCGTCGACCGACGTCGACGCGGTGTTCTCGATGGTCGAACGCGAACGCGTGACCGTCGTCGCCGCGGCGGTGCCGCTGATCGTCCAGTGGCTGAATCAGCGGGACAGCGGCGGCGACGTCGCCGAACGCTACGACGTGTCGTCGCTGAAGGTGGTCCAGAACGGCGGCGCGCGCCTGCCGCCCGAGCTGCGCTCGCGTCTTCGCGAGCGCCTCGGCTGCATGCCGCAGGAGGTCTACGGCACCGCGGAAGGCCTGATCAACATGACGCGGCTCGACGACCCTGACGACGTGCTGCTCGAGAGCTCGGGCTCCCCGGTCAGCGAGCACGACGAGATCAAGGTCGTGGACGGCGACGATCGCGAGGTCGCCGACGGCAAGTCGGGCGAGCTGCTGACGCGCGGTCCGTACACCATCCGCGGCTACTGGATCGACGGACCCGGCGCCGTCGACAAGAACCGCGAAGCCTTCACCGCCGACGGCTTCTACCGGATGGGCGACATCGTCCGGAAGCACGGCCGGCAGATCCATACCGAGGGCCGCCGGAAGGACCTGATCAACCGCGGCGGCGAGAAGATCAGCTGCGAGGAGGTCGAGAACCTGATCTTCGCGCATCCGAAGGTCCGCACCGTGGTGCTGGTCGCGATCCCCGACCCGGTGTTCGGCGAGAAGGCGTGCGCGTGCGTGATCGTGAAGGACGGCGAGACGCTCGGCTTCGACGAGCTGATCGCGTTCCTGCGCACCAAGCAGATCGCGTCGTTCAAGCTCCCCGAGCGCCTGGAGGTGATGGACGCGTTCCCGATCAGCCCGGTCGGCAAGATCATGAAGCGCGAGCTGCGCGAGATCGTCGCGGCGAGGATGGCGACGACTTAACCCGGCTTCACGAACTTCAGCACGAACTCGTCCTTCGGCTGCGGCGGCTCGGGGTTCTCGCGGTCGCGCGGATCGTTCGGGTTGCGGAGGAACGTCCCGCGGCCGGCGAGGCGGAAGCCTGCGGCCTCGACCTCGCGCACGACGAAGTCCTCCTCGACGCGATGCAGCGTGCCCGACTCGCCGATGCCGGTCCCGGGGCGTCCGGCGTGGTCGGCGATCACGTAGAGGCCGCCCGGCTTCAACGCGCCGAAGACCGCCCGGTTGAGCGCCGCGCGGTCGACGCCCATGTGGCCGAAGTCGTGATAGTTGAACATCAGCGTCGCGAGGTCCACCCCGCCCGAC
>CAXTDA010000184.1:0-7610 GCA_964242935.1 uncultured Burkholderiaceae bacterium
ACACCCACCAGTTGCACGCGAGCACGGTCTCGGCGCAACTGAGGCCGCTCAGCCCCGGCGGCGTGATCGCGCTGGCGCGCGACTACCACGGCGGGGACCTGCGCTGGACCGGGCGCTTCCGCGAGGCGCCGCTCGGCGAGCTGACGCTGGTCGCGGGCGTCTCGTACGACTGGCTGAACGAGAAGCGCTTCGGCTATCTCAACTTCATCGGTCCGACGCTCGGCGTGCAGGGGGCCCAGCGGCGCAACGAGACGAACGACGTCAACGACGCGGACCTCTACGTCCAGGGTTCGTGGAAGATCGCGCCGCGCTGGAGCTTCGACCTCGGGGCACGGCGCAGCGTCGTGAACTTCGAATCGTCCGACCACTACGTCACGGCCGGCAATCCCGACGACAGCGGCCGCGTGCGCTACCGCGCCGCCACGCCGGTCGCCGGCCTCGTGTACGCGCCGACCGACGACCTGCGCTTCTACGTGTCGGCCGGTCGCGGCTTCGAGACGCCGACGTTGAACGAACTCTCCTATCGTCCCGACGGATCGAGCGGACTCAACTTCGCGCTGCAACCGGTGCGGAGCAAGAACGTCGAGGCGGGCGTGAAGGTCAGGAGCGCGTGGTTGGGCACGGTGACCGCGGCCGTGTTCCAGACCCGGACCACGGACGAGCTGGTCACGGTCAGCAACGTCGGCGGCCGGGCGACGTTCCAGAACGTCGGCGACACGCGGCGGAACGGTCTCGAGCTGTCGCTTCGTCGCGACCTGTTCGACGCGACGCGGCTGCAGCTCGCGTACACGCTGCTCGACGCCCGCTACCGCGACGGCTTCCTGACGTGCACCGCGACGCCGTGCCCGGTGCCGACGCGGGTCGTCGACAGCGGCAATCGCATCCCGGGCATCGCGCGGTCGACGTTCTACGGCGAGCTCGCGTGGTCGCCGCCGACCGGCTGGCGCGCGGCGGTCGAGGGACGCGCATCGAGCCGGGTGTATGTCGACGACATCAACAGCGACGCGGCACCGGCCTATGCGATCGCCAGCCTGCGTGCCGGGTACCTGATCAAGCTCGATCGCTGGACCGTGAACGGGTTCGCGCGCGTCGACAACCTGTTCGACCGCCATTACGCGGGATCGGTCATCATCAACGAGGCGAACGGGCGCTTCTTCGAGCCCGCGCCGGGCCGGACCTACACGGTCGGCGTGACGGCCTCGATCGGGCTCTGATCGCGATCCGTCATGTCGGTCCATTTCACGTTTGCGGCGCGTGCCGGCTTATCCGCCCGGATATCACGCTTCGATCAAGACGACTCAAACGTCATGGTGCATTGCAATGCCGCGCTGAATACCTGAATACACCCGTGCATTGAACGCGATGCTGCGCCGCGTCAATCGCGTTCGATCAATTCAGGGCAATTCCCTAGGGCGATACCGCTTGGCTTCGGCATCCTTCCGGGATATCCTGACCCGGCAGTTCACATAGGTGGGTCTCGCGATCGCCGAATACTGCAACTCGGAAGCAGAAGACAAGGAGAGTTGCTGAAGCGCGCATCGCAAGGGGTCGGTCCGGAAGAGGCGTTTCCGGCACCCACGAACCTCGGGCGTCTCGGCAACAGGTTCACGAGAACGGTTCACACCCGGAGACAACCATGACTGTGAATTGGAACTGGAAGACATTGCTATTGGGTATTGCGCTCGCGGCACCCTTCGCGACGCATGCCGATGCCGACCTCGACAAGGCGTTGGCCAATTCGAACAATTGGGCGGCGCAGGCTGGCGACGAATACAACACGCGCTACAGCACGCTGAAGCAGATCAACGCCGACAACGCGAAGAAGCTGCAGGTCGCGTGGACGTTCTCGACCGGTGTGCTGCGCGGCCACGAGGGATCGCCGCTCGTGATCGGCGACACGATGTACATCCATTCGCCGTTCCCGAACAAGGTGTTCGCGGTCGACCTGGAAACGCAGAAGATCATCTGGAAGTACGAGCCGAAGCAGGACCCGTCGGTGATCCCGCAGATGTGTTGCGACACCGTCAACCGCGGTCTGGCTTTCGGCGACGGCAAGATCTTCCTTCAGCAGGCCGACACGATGCTGGTCGCGATGGACGCCAAGACCGGCCAGGTCGTGTGGTCCGTCAAGAATGGCGACCCGAAGAACGGCGCGGTCAACACGAACGCGCCGCACATCTACAAGGACAAGGTCATCACCGGCATCAGCGGTGGCGAGTGGGGCGTGCGCGGCTACATCAGCGCGTACGACATCAAGACCGGCAAGATGGTCTGGCGCGGCTACAGCGTCGGGCCCGATGCCGAGATGCTGATCGACCCGAGCACCACGACCACGTGGGCCGACGGCAAGGTGACGCCGGTCGGCGCCGACTCGTCGCTGAAGACCTGGCAGGGTGACCAGTGGAAGATCGGCGGGGGCACGACGTGGGGCTGGTACAGCTACGACAAGGCGCTCAATCTTCTCTACTACGGGTCCGGCAATCCGAGCACCTGGAATCCGGCGCAGCGGCCCGGGGACAACAAGTGGTCGATGAGCATCTGGGCGCGCGACCTCGACACCGGCAAGGTGAAGTGGGTCTACCAGATGACGCCGTACGACGAGTGGGACTTCGACGGCGTCAACGAGATGATCCTCGCGGACATCGACGTGAAGGGCAAGCCGACGAAGGCCCTCGTCCACTTCGACCGCAACGGCTTCGGGTACACGCTCGATCGGACCACCGGCGCGCTGCTCGTCGCCGAGAAGTTCGACCCGGCGGTCAATTGGGCGACCAGCGTCGACCTGAAGAGCGGCCGTCCGGTCACGGTGGCGAAGTACAGCACCGCGAAGGGCGGGCCCGATGTGAACACGAAGGGCATCTGTCCGGCGGCGCTGGGTAGCAAGGACCAGCAGCCGGCGGCCTATAACCCGAACACGAAGCTGTTCTACGTGCCGACCAATCACGTCTGCATGGACTACGAGCCGTTCAAGGTCGACTACACGGCCGGCCAGCCGTACGTCGGTGCGACGCTGTCGATGTTCCCGGCGCCGAACAGCCATGGCGGCATGGGCAACTTCATCGCGTGGGATGCGGGCCAGGGCAAGATCGCGTGGTCCAAGCCGGAGAAGTTCTCGGTCTGGAGCGGACCGCTCACGACCGCGGGCGACGTCATCTTCTACGGCACGCTCGAAGGCTATCTGAAGGCGGTCAGCCTGAAGGACGGCAAGGAGCTGTGGAAGTTCAAGACGCCGTCGGGAATCATCGGCAACGTCTTCACCTACATGCACAAGGGCAAGCAGTATGTCGGCGTGTATTCGGGCATCGGCGGCTGGGCCGGCATCGGCATGGCCGCGGGGCTCGAGAAGGACCAGGACGGCCTCGGCGCGGTCGGCGGCTACAAGGAGCTCGCGCAGTACACGAACCTCGGCGGCTCGCTGACGGTCTTCGCGCTCGGCGACAACTGAGCGCCTGGTTTCACCGACGCCCCGCCGGGTTCGGCGGGGCGTCCCTTCCAACGCTCGATGACGTCGCCGCGGCTCCCGCCGATGCGGCATGTGCCTCCGCGCATTCCCGCAGGGGGCGGATCGATTTCGACGATTCCCTCATTGCGTGAGCCGATCGATGTCCTACCGGAAACAGGTCTGCCAATGAAACATCGCCTTCTCGTCGCCGCCGTGGCGCTTCCCGTCTCGTTTCTCGTCTCCTCGGCAGGCGCACAACAACCGCAGGCGCAGTCGGCCGAAGCGAAGCCGTACGGCACGGTGGTCGATGGCACGAAAGTCACCGCGCCCGTGATGGAAGGCTTCCGGGTCTGGCGCGCGTCGGCTTGCGATCGCTGTCACGGCGCCAATCAGGAGGGGCTCGTCGGTCCGTCGCTGGTCAACAACCTGAAGACGATGTCGAAGGACGACTTCCGGAAGGTAATCGTCGAAGGCCGGCTCGACAAGGGCATGCCGAGCTGGAAAGAAAGCAAGAGCGTCATGGACCACCTGGACGACCTGTACGCGTATCTGAAGGGCCGCTCCGACGGCGCGATCACGAGTGCCCGTGTCGAGCTGCAGAAGTAGCCGCGCCGGAGGCGCCGTGCGTCGACCTCGGGCGCAGCGGGTCCGCGGATTCGCGCGCGGCTGGCTCGTGCTGATGGCCGCGCTCGCGTTCGCGCTGCCCCTGTCGGCATTTGCCGAGGACGCCGGCCGGAAGGCGCTGCGCGTCTGCCAGGACCCGAACAACCTGCCGTTCTCGAATGCGAACGGCGAGGGATACGAGGATGAGATCGCGAAGCTGTTCGCCGACGAACTCGGACTGCCGCTGAAGCCCTACTTCTTCCCGCAGCGCATGGCGTTCATCCGCAACACGCTGCGCATGAAGGTGCCCGGCGAAGACTATCCATGCGACCTGGTGATGAGCGTGCCGAAGGGCTTCGACCAGGTCTCGGCGACCGCGCCGTACTACCGTTCGACCTACGTGCTGATCTTCCCGACGCAGAAGAAGTTGTCGTCGGTCACGAGCGTCGACCAGTTCCTCGCGCTGCCGTCGGAGGTCCTGAAGAGCCTGCGCATCGGCATCTACGATCGATCGCCGGCCAGCGAATGGCTCGTCCGGCACGGGCTCGTCGACCAGGGCGTGCCGTACCGCATCCTGAGCGCCGACCCCGAGCAGTACGCGGGCGAGATCATCGATCGCGAGCTCGCGAGCGGGAAGATCGATGCCGCGATCGTCTGGGGTCCGATCGCCGGCTACTACGCGAAGAAGGCGGGCGCGCAACCGCTGACGATGTTGTTGCTGCCGTCGGAGAAGGACGTGCGCTTCGATTTCGAGATCGCGATGGGTGTGCGCTACGGCGAGAAGGAATGGAAGGATCAGGTCGAGCAGCTGATCGCGAAGAATCACGACCGCATCCACGCGATCCTCGCGCGCTACGGCGTTCCGCAGATCGACGAGCGCGGTGCGCTGCTTCCCTGAGTCGGCGACGGCGCACGCGGGACGGGTCGGCGTCCCGATGCACTGGCTCGCGATCGTCTTCCTCGCGCTCGCCTGGTCCGTCCGCGCGCAGGGGCTCGACCGCATCCGCGCCATGGCGCTCGCGGGCAGCGTCCTGAAGGTCGAAGCGATCGGTGACGGCGGGGGGATCGCGATCGGGACCGCGGTCAGCGTCGCGCCCGGGACGTTCGTGACCAACTGTCACGTCACGCGCCATGCGGAGACGGTCCTGCTCGTCAGCGGCGGGGCGCGCTGGCGCGCGGAAGCCGAACACGCCGACCTGTATCTCGACGTCTGCCTCCTGCGGGTCTCCGCGTTGGCCGACGTCCCCGCGATCCGGTTGGCGCCGGGCGGCGCGCCGCGCGTCAATCAGCCGGTCGTCGCGGCCGGCTATACCGGTGGCGGCGGCATTCAGATGAGTTCGGGCGTCGTCCTCGCGCTGCACCGCTTCGCCGGAAGTGTCGTGATCCAGACCACCACCGCGTTCGCATCGGGTGCCAGCGGCGGCGCGCTGTTCAATGCGTCCGGCGAGCTGGTCGGCATCCTCACGTTCCGCTTGCGCGGCATCGACGGTCATTACTTCGCGGTGCCGGTCGCCTGGGTCGCCGACGGCATCGCCGATCCGCGCGGCTTCGATCGCGTCGCGCCGCTCGAAGGCCCGCGGCCCTTCTGGGCACAAGCGGTCGCGCTGCTGCCGTTCTTCATGCAGGCCGCGTCGCTCGAGGTCGACGGCCGCTGGAACGATCTTCTCGAACTCAGCGATCGCTGGACGAGCGAAGCGGAGCCCGACCCCGAAGCGTTCTTCACGCGCGGCAAGAGCCTCGTGCGGAACGGCGAGATCGAGCGCGCGGTGGACGCGTACCGTCGCGCGATCGACCTCGATCCCGGCTATGCGCGGGCATGGCTCGATCTCGGCAAGGCGTATCTGTTGCTGGGCGCGACCGCCGATGCGGCGGAAGCCGTGGCCGCGTTGCAGAAGCTCGACCCCGACGCCGCCGGCGAACTGGCCGCGGCGGCCCGTGCGGCCGGGCGCGGGTCCGACCGATAGGCGATCGAATGACCATCGCGTTCGAGCGTCCCGTCCGCGTTGCGATCGCGCTGGTCTTGACGATCGCCGTCTTCGGTGCCGCCGGCACGCGCAGTGCATCGGCGGCCGAGCCGGCGGAGTCGACCGTGTCGGCGGCCGAACAGAAGGTCTTCGTCGATGATCATCTCGGCGGCGTTGGCGGCGTGCAGTCATTGCGCTATCGGTTTCGCCGGACCGGCTCGCTCGACAAGCCGTTCGACGACACGGTGACGATGACGATCCGGTCGACGGCACCGTCGCACCGGGCGGTCCAGGTCGCCTATCTGACCGGCGAACGCAAGGTCTCGCTTCCGGAGATCGACGACGCGAAAGCGAATCCGGTGATCCTCTATTTCCTGGAGCAGGACGTCCGCGACATGCATCGACACCTGGGCGGTTCGGAGAATTACTTTCGGCGACGCATCCGGCTGGCGCTGGCCGACGGCGCCGAGATCAACCGCACGTCGATCGCGGTCGACGGTCGACCGGTCGAGGCGACCGAGATCGTCATCCGCCCCTTCGTCGGCGACCCGCTGAAGGCGCGGCTCGGGGCTTACGAGAACAAGACGTATGCGTTCGCGTTGTCCGATCGCGTGCCCGGTCAGGTCATCCGGCTGCGCTCGCGGGTGGTCGCCGGCACCGTCCCGTCGGGCGACGGCGCGTCAGGGTCGCAGCCGTTGCTCGAGGATGTCCTGACGTTCGAGCGGGCCGAGCGATGAACGGTCGCGTGTGCACGGCGAGGTGGTCAATGAAGCAGGCGGCGGCCCTGTCGTCGGCGTTGCTGTTCGCCGTTCCCGGCGTCGTGTTCGCGTTCGACTATCCGACCGTCGATCGGGTCGAGTATGTCCGCGTGTGCATCCGCGACAACCCCGGGCCGGAGCAGGAGATGATCTACAAGTGCTCGTGCGTCATCGATGCGATCGCGAGGCAGATGTCGTACGAGGAATTCGTCGACGCGTCCACGGCCGCCAATGCGTACACGATCGGCGGCGAACGTGGGGAGACGGTCCGTGCCTACGCCCCGGCGAAGGTGATGGCGGATCGTTTCAGGGAGGTGGTGTCGCGTGCGAAGAAGAGCTGCTTCATCCGGTAGCGTCGGGCGCGATGACGCTCGCAACGAGGCTCGCATGCGCCGCGATCGTGCTGATCCTCGGCATGGTGGCCTTCGATGAACCGGCCCGCGCGGCCGCGGAGCCGGAGCTGACGATGCGACAGATCGCCGACGGGGTCTACGTGCACGAGGGTCTCGAGGAGGATGTCTCGACGACGAATCGCGGCGATGTCGCGAACATCGGCTTCATCGTCGGGAAGACCTGCGTCGCGGTGATCGATACCGGAGAGACCTTCGCGATCGGCGAGCGGCTCCGAAGCGCCGTGCGGCGCGCGACCGCGTTGCCGATCTGCTTCGTGATCAACACCCACGTCCATCCCGACCACGTCTTCGGCAACGCGGCGTTCGCCCCCGATCACCCGCAGTTCGTCGGTCACGCGCGGCTCCCCGCGGCGCTGGCGGCGCGCGGCGGCAACCAGTTGCGGGCGCTGCGGCGCGACGATCGCCGAACCGGCCGCGAGATCGCCGAGGT
>CAXTDA010000185.1:0-2154 GCA_964242935.1 uncultured Burkholderiaceae bacterium
TCGCGCGGGGCGGCAGCTTCGACAACACCATCGTGATGGACGAGTACCGCATCCTCAACGGCGAGGGGCTCCGCGACTCGGCCGAGTTCGTCAAGCACAAGATCCTCGACGCGATCGGCGACCTCTACGTCGTCGGCCATCCGCTGATCGGCGCCTACAGCGCGCACAAGTCCGGCCACGCGATGAACAACCGCTTGCTGCGGGCGTTGCTGGCCGACGAGTCGACTTACGAGATCGTCACGTTCGACGACGAGGCGAAGGCGCCGAAGGCGTTCACGTTCGGGCTCGTCAGCGAACCGCTGCCGGCCTGACGCCGCGCCGCAGTCGGCTCCCCGGTCAGCGCTTCCTGCGCCGGCCGATCAACCGTTCGACGGCCGCGCGGAGCGGTGAATCGTCGAGCGTTTCGCGCAGCGCGACGAAGGCGTCGAGGCCGCCGGGCGGGATCGAATTGCTCGACCCCGTGGCCCAAGTACTTGATACCGTTGGGCTTCCCTTCGGTTGAACGCGGATTCGAATTGCGTTAACCTTCCAGCCCCGTTCGACGAGTCCGTCCTGCATGCGCGGCAGCGTCTGCCGAAGCTTGGCGGCCATCCCGGCCGACGAGACGCGGAGCGTGATCGTCTCGGCGTCGAAGGCGGACACGTCGCAGCGGTCGCGAAGCGGAGCCGGCAGCAGCGCATGCAGGTCGCCCTGCAGCGCGAGCGCCCGTCGGGCGGTCGGCAGCAGTCCGCCGGCGGCTTCATGGCGCTGCAGGAACTCGATGATCGGCGTCGACGTCGGAATCACGGCATTTTCATCATCATCCAGGCGACGAAGTCGCGTCTCGAGAATCGTCCAGTGTCCTTCGATCGTCGGATCGCGAACGGATCGACTTCGGCGCCGCCCCGCTGATGCAGATCATCCTCTTGCATCGACGCCTGGCGCAAGCGCGCACGCTGACGCTGACGAACCGGCGGATCGTGCTGACGCTGCTGCTCGTCACGCTGGCCTTCGTGTCGCTCGCGGCCGGCATCGCGGCCGTGGTGGTTCGCTACGCGGTGCAGAGCAAGTCCCCGGTGGTCCGCGACCTGCTCGACCTCGGCGTGGAAGGCGGCGACGAGGCGGCGCGGAAAGACCGCTACCTGCGCGACAACCTGAACGCGATGGCGGTCAAGCTCGGCGAGATGCAGGCCCAGCTGATGCGGCTCGATGCGCTCGGCGGCCGCGTGTCCGGGCTCGCCGGCATCGATCCGCAGGACTTCGACTTCCGGTCGCTGCCGTCGCGCGGCGGTCTCGAGCCCGCGGACGCACGGCGGCTCTCGATGGCCGAGCTGAAGGCCGAGCTCGATCGGGTCGCGCTCGACGTCGAGCATCGCGGCGACTACCTGAACGCGGTCGAGACCGAGCTGATCCAGGCGACGCTGAAGAGCAAGATGATGCCGACCATCCAGCCGGTCGACGTCAGCTACAACGCATCGGGCTTCGGCGTTCGACTCGATCCGTTCACCGGCACGCAGGCGATGCACCAGGGCATCGACTTCGTCGCGCAGAGCGGCACGCCGATCGTCGCCGCGGCGGGCGGCGTGGTCGTCGCATCGGAGTGGCATCACGACTTCGGCAACATGATCGAGATCGACCACGGCAACGACATCACGACGCTGTACGCACACGCGTCGAAGATCTACGTGCGGGTCGGCGACATCGTCAAGCGCAACCAGCACATCGCCGACGTCGGCTCGACCGGCCGGGCGACCGGCGCGCACCTGCACTTCGAGGTGCACGTGAAGAACGTGCCCCAGAACCCGGAGAAGTTCCTGCACGCGGAGGCGGCCGGCACCGTCGCGGCCGCCCGGGCGCCGCCGTCGCGCTGACGATTCGACGCGGGGTCGCATGATAAAATCGCCGCCTTTCGCCGGCGTCGATGTCACGATCGATCCACGACGGACGCCGAAGCGCATTTCACCGTGATCGTCGCCCGGCGCCGACGACACGGCGTCCGTGCTGAATCGTCCGGCACGGCCCGAAGTGCGCAACCAACGAGCGGTCCATCCTTTCTCCCATGCTGACAGGTCTTCTGAAGAAGGTCTTCGGTAGTCGCAACGAGCGACTGCTGAAGGAGTACCGACGTTCGGTGGTCGCGATCAACGCGCTCGAGTCGTCGATGACCGGGCTGTC
>CAXTDA010000185.1:2254-7602 GCA_964242935.1 uncultured Burkholderiaceae bacterium
ACCGACGTTCGGTGGTCGCGATCAACGCGCTCGAGTCGTCGATGACCGGGCTGTCGGACGACGCGCTGCGCGGCAAGACCGCCGACTTCCGGGCCCGCGTCGCCGCCGGCGAGGCGCTCGACGACCTGCTGCCCGAGGCGTTCGCGGTGGTCCGCGAGGCGTCGAAGCGGGCCCTCGGCATGCGGCACTTCGACGTCCAGCTGCTCGGCGGCATCGCGTTGCACGAAGGCAAGATCGCCGAGATGCGGACCGGCGAAGGCAAGACGCTGACCGCGACGCTGCCGGTCTACCTGAACGCGCTCGCCGGCAACGGCGTCCACCTGATCACCGTCAACGACTATCTCGCGCAGCGCGACGCCGAGTGGATGGGTCGCCTGTACGCGTTCCTCGGCCTCACGGTCGGCATCAACCTGTCGCAGATGCCGCATGCCGACAAGCAGGCCGCGTACGCGACCGACATCACGTACGGCACGAACAACGAGTTTGGCTTCGACTACCTGCGCGACAACATGGTCTACGAGACCGGCGAGCGGGTGCAGCGCGGCCTCTCGTACGCGATCGTCGACGAGGTCGACTCGATCCTGATCGACGAGGCGCGGACGCCGCTGATCATCAGCGGCCAGGCCGAGGACCATACCGAGCTGTACGTCAGGATCAACACGGTGCCGCCGCTGCTCGACCGCATGAAGGAGGAGGCGAAGCCGAACGAGCCCGAGCCCGAGGGCGACTTCTGGGTCGACGAGAAGGGGCACCAGATCCAGCTCTCCGAGGCGGGCCACGAGAAGGCCGAGAAGATCCTCGAGAACATGGGGATGCTGCCCGAGGGCGCGTCGCTGTACGACCCGGCCAACATCCTGCTCGTCCATCACCTGATGGCGGCGCTCCGCGCGCACAACCTGTTCCACAAGGACCAGCAGTACGTGGTCCAACCCGGGACGGGCGAGGGCGAGGTCGTGATCGTCGACGAGTTCACCGGTCGCCTGATGGTCGGCCGCCGCTGGTCCGACGGCCTGCACCAGGCCGTCGAGGCGAAGGAAGGCGTGAAGATCCAGAACGAGAACCAGACGCTCGCGTCGATCACGTTCCAGAACTACTTCCGCATGTACGGCAAGCTCGCCGGCATGACCGGCACGGCCGACACCGAGGCCTACGAGTTCCAGGAGATCTACAACCTCGAGACCGTGGTGCTGCCACCGAACAAGCCCTCCACGCGCGCCGACAAGCTCGACCAGGTCTACAAGACGGCGGGCGAGAAGTACAACGCGATCATCATGGACATCGAGGACTGCCGCGAGCGTGGGCAGCCGGTGCTGGTCGGCACGACGTCGATCGAGAACAGCGAGCTGCTGTCGGGACTTCTCAAGAAGAAGAAGTTTCCGCACGAGGTGCTGAACGCGAAGCAGCACGCGCGCGAGGCCGAGATCATCATGCAGGCCGGCGCGCCCGGTGCCGTGACGATCGCGACCAACATGGCCGGCCGCGGGACCGACATCGTGCTCGGCGGCAACGTCGAGAAGCAGATCGACTTCCTGCAGGCCAACGAAGCGAAGAGCGACGACGAGAAGGCGGCCGGCGTCGAACGGCTGCGGAGCGGCTGGCAGGCGCTGCACGACCGGGTCGTGAAGGCGGGCGGCCTGCACATCATCGGCACCGAGCGCCACGAGTCGCGGCGCGTCGACAACCAGCTCCGCGGCCGCAGCGGCCGGCAGGGCGACCCCGGGTCGTCGCGCTTCTACCTGTCGCTCGACGATCCGCTGCTGCGCATCTTCGCCGGCGACCGCGTCCGGGCGATCATGGACCGCCTGAAGATGCCCGAAGGCGAGCCCATCGAGGCCGGCATCGTGATGCGGTCGATCGAGACCGCGCAACGCAAGGTCGAGGCGCGCAACTTCGATATCCGGAAGCAGCTGCTCGAATACGACGACGTCGCGAACGACCAGCGGAAGGTCATCTACCAGCAGCGGAACGAACTGCTCGAGGCGCGCGACATCTCGGAGACGATCGCGTCGCTGCGGCACGGCGTCTTCACCGCGGTCGTCCGCAACTACGTGCCGGAAGGGGCGATCGACGAGCAGTGGGACCTGCCCGGACTCGAGCGCACGCTCGCGTCCGAATGGCAGCTCGACGTGCAACTCGCGGGCGCTCTCGACGACGACCAGACGACGACCGACGAGGAGATCATCGAGCGCGTGCTGAAGGCGGCCGACGCCGCCTACGACGCGAAGATCGCGATCGCCGGCAAGGAGGCGTTCGGCGGCTTCGAACGGTCGATCATGCTGCAGAGCCTCGACTCGCACTGGCGCGAACATTTGGCCGCGCTCGACCACCTGCGCCAGGGCATCCATCTGCGCGGCTATGCGCAGAAGAATCCGAAGCAGGAATACAAGCGCGAGGCCTTCGAGCTGTTCTCGGCGCTGCTCGACGCGATCGGCAACGAGGTGACCCGCTTTATCTCGACCGTGCGGGTGCAGACCCAGGAACAGATCGTCGAGGCCGAGCAGCAGATCGTCCATGCGCCGCCGGCGCTCGACAACGTCCGCTACCAGCATGCGGACTTCGACGAGGCGCTTGCGACGGTGGCCGACGCCGAGGAGGTCGCGCTCGAGGCGTCCGAGCCGGCGGGTCCGTCGACTGCGCGCCTGCAGCAGCGCGCGCAGCCGGCGAAGGTCCAGCAGGTGCAGCGCTTCGTCGAAAAGGTCGGCCGCAACGATCCCTGCCCGTGCGGCAGCGGCAAGAAGTACAAGAACTGCCACGGCAAGCTGGCCTGAATGGCCTGACAGGGTTTGCAGGGTATTACGGAACTTATCTTTTTTAGATAATCTCGGTAATATCCTTCAAACCTTGAACCCGATCACCAATCCGTTCGCGCCCGGTGCCGGGACGCCGCCACCGGAACTCGCCGGCCGCGACGTGTTGCGGGAGCAAGTGCGCGTCGCCCTGGAACGCACGCGCCGCGGGCTGCCGAGCCGAAGCGTCCTCATGGTCGGTTTGCGAGGGGTCGGCAAGACCGTGCTGCTCGACCGGATCCGCGAAGACGCCGAGGCCGTCGGCATTCATTCGATGAGAGTCGAAGCACCGGAAGTTCGCTCGCTACCGGCGCTGCTTGCGCCGCAGATGCGGCAGGCGCTGATCCGTCTGTCGCGCGACGCCAAGGCCAGGGAGGCAGGCAAGCGCGCGCTACGGGCGCTCGCCGGTTTCGCCAAGGCACTCAAGGTCCGCTACAGCGATATCGAAGTCGGGTTGGACTTCGAGCCGGAGGCCGGCCTCGCGGACAACGGCGATCTCGAGCACGACCTGCAGGCACTTCTCGAGAGCATCGGTCAAGCCGCGCAGAAGGCCGCCACGGCGGTGGTGTTGTTCATCGACGAGCTCCAGTACGTCGAGGAAGACGAGCTGGCCGCCTTGATCACTGCATTGCACCGCTGTTCGCAGCGGAAGCTGCCGATCACGCTGGTCGGTGCGGGCCTCCCGCAACTGCGCGGGCGGATGGGCAGGGCGAAGTCGTATGCCGAACGGCTCTTCGAGTTTCCCGACGTCGGTGCGCTACCGGACGACGCCGCACGGCTCGCCATCGAGAAGCCGATGCGTGAGCAGCGTGTTCGCATCGAAACGTCGGCGCTGGACCGCATCGTTGCCGATACGCAGCGCTATCCCTACTTCCTGCAGGAGTGGGGGAAGCATGCCTGGGACGTCGCGAGCGCTTCTCCGGTGACGCTGGCGGACGTGAAGGTCGGCGCGAAAAGCGCGGTGGCCGCCCTGGACGAGAGCTTCTTTCGCGTCCGCTTCGATCGGCTGACGCCGGCGGAGAAGCGTTACCTGCGCGCGATGGCCGAACTCGGACCCGGTCCGCACCGCTCCGGCGACGTCGCCGAGCAACTCGACCGCAGGGTGACGTCGCTCGGGCCCTTGCGCAACGCGATCATCGCGAAGGGCATGATCTGGAGTCCGAGCCACGGCGACACCGCGTTCACCGTGCCACTGTTCGACGAGTTCATGCACCGGATCATGCCGGGGTCGTCCTGGCGCGAATGAGGGCCGCGATGACCGAGACGACCGCCGACTTCCGCAGCGACACCGTCACCCGGCCGACCGCCGCGATGCTGGCCGCGATGGCCGCCGCGCCGGTCGGCGACGACGTCTACGGCGACGACCCGACCGTCAATCGCCTGCAGGCCCGGGTGGCCGAGATGGCCGGCAAGGAGGCGGCGCTGTTCATGCCGTCGGGCACGCAGAGCAACCTCGCCGCGCTGATGACGCACTGCGCGCGAGGCGACGAGTACCTGGTCGGCCAGACCGCGCATACCTACCGGTACGAAGGCGGCGGCGCAGCGGTGCTCGGCAGTATCCAACCGCAGCCGCTCGAGAACGCCGCCGACGGGACGATCCCGCTCGACAAGCTGCGTGCCGCCGTCAAGCCGCACGACGACCACTTCGCGCGCACGCGGCTGGTGGCACTCGAGAACACGATCCACGGCCGCGTGATCCCGCAGGACTATGTCGCCGACGTGGCCGCCTTCGCGCGCGACGCCGGCCTCGCGATGCATCTCGACGGCGCCCGCGTGTTTAACGCGGTCGTCGACAGCGGCCGGTCGCTCGCGACGCTCTGCGCGCCGTTCGACACGGTGTCGATCTGCCTGTCGAAGGGACTCGGCGCGCCGGTCGGCTCGGTGCTGTGCGGGCCGCGCGGCTTCATCGGGTCCGCGCACCGCTGGCGGAAGATGCTGGGCGGCGGCCTGCGGCAGGCCGGCGTGCTCGCTGCGGCCGGACTGCACGCGCTCGACCATCACGTCGAGCGGCTCGCCGACGATCACGCGAACGCGCGCCACCTCGCGGATGGCCTTCGACGGATCGACGGACTCGCCGTCCGCGGCCCGTTCACGAACATGGTCTTCATCGACGTGGCGCCGGCCGACGTCGACCCGCTGGCCCGTGCGCTGCGCGACGCCGGCATCGTCGCCAGCGTCCATGCCGAGACCCGTTTCGTGACGCATCTCGACGTCGATCGGGCGAAAGTCGATCGACTGATCGACGCGGTGCAGGCGTTCCACGCCCGCTAGTTCGAAGCGGCGTTGCGCGGCCTCGACCGCCGTTCACTCGACGGTACGCGGTTCTTGCCCGGCGGCTTCCGTTTGTCCATCATTGCGCCGCGGATCGATCCGGCGATCGTCGCCGATTCATCAAAAGATCAAGGAGGGGACATGCACGACTTGTGGAAGGAATGTGCCCGCATCGGGCTGATGGCGCTCTTGACGATCGGTACGGCGGCTGCCGCCGACCGGCAGGACGTCGCGCGCGGCCGCTATCTGGTCGAGACCGGCGGATGCGCCGACTGCCACGCGCCGTTGAAG
>CAXTDA010000186.1:0-7596 GCA_964242935.1 uncultured Burkholderiaceae bacterium
TCGACGGCGCCGGTCTGCAGGATCGCGTAGACCTCGCTCGACGGCCCGGTCAGCGGCGACGCGCCGGCACCCTTGATCGTGTGGTCCATCTCGGCGCTGCCGCCGCGGATCTTGAGTCCTTTCGCGTCCTCGGGCCCGACGATCGGCGCGGCGCGCGCGGCGAGCGCGCTGCCTTGCCAGACCCACGAGAGGATGACCATCCCCTTGTCGGCCATCAGCTGCGTGATCGCCTTGCCGATCTCGGCGTCCTTCCACTTCATGCCCTGGTCGTACGACGTGACGAGCCCGGGCATCAGCGCGATGTTGAGCTCGGGCACTTCGCCCCCCGCGTAGTTGAGCGGGATGATCGTCATGTCGAGCGCGCCCTTCCGGATCGCGCTGATCTGCGCGTACACCTTCATCAGCGACGAGCTGGGGTAGATCGTGAACTTCAACGCGCCGTTGGTCTGCTTCTCGACGTTGGCCGCGAAGCGCTTTGCGAGGCGGTCGCGGAAGTCGCCGTCGGGTGTCGTGGCGCTCGGGAATTGATGCGAGATGCTGAGCGTCGCCTGCTGGGCGAACACGTTGCGGCCCGTCAGCACGAGGGGCAGGGTGGCGGCCGCGCCTCGAACCACTTGGCGTCGCGTGATGGTCATGGAAGTCTCCGGGTCGTTGTTGATGATTTCTGTGTCGATGAAGTCTGCGTCGGATGAAGTCGTGTCAGGCCGTCTCGAAGAGCCACGGCTCGAGCTCGCGGCGGCCGGCCTCGTACGCGCGGATCTCGTCGGCATGGGCGAGCGTCAGCGCGACGTCGTCGAGACCTTGCAGCAGCCGCTCCTTGCGGAAGGCGTCGATCTCGAAGCGCCAGTGCGTGCCGTCCGGCGCCGTGACGCTCTGCGCCGCGAGGTCGATCGCGAGCACGAGCGCGTCGGGCTCCGTGGCGTCGACGAACAGCCGGTCGACGAGCGCAGCAGGCAGCACGATCGGCAACATGCCGTTCTTGAAGCAGTTGCCGTGGAAGATGTCGGCGAAGCTCGGCGCGATCACGACGCGAAAGCCCGCGTCGGCGAGCGCCCACGCCGCGTGCTCGCGCGACGAGCCGCAACCGAAGTTCTCGCGCGCGAGCAGGATCGCGGCGCCTGCGTAGCGCGGATCGTTGAGCACGAAGCCGGGATTGCGCGGTCGTGTCGCGCAGTCCTGCCCGAGCTCGCCGCGGTCGAGATAGCGCCACTCGTCGAAGAGATGGGGCCCGAGCCCCGACCGCGTGATCGACTTGATGAACTGCTTCGGGACGATGGCGTCGGTGTCGACGTTGGCGCGGTCGAGCGGCGCGACCTTGGCGGTCAGCGTCGTGAACGGCTTCATACCGCCTCCCGTGTGATGTCGACGAAGTGTCCGGCGATCGCCGCGGCCGCTGCCATCGCAGGGCTGACGAGGTGGGTGCGGCCGCCGGCGCCCTGCCGGCCCTCGAAGTTCCGGTTCGACGTCGACGCGCAGCGCTCGCCCGCGTTCAGGCGGTCGTCGTTCATGCCGAGGCACATCGAGCAGCCGGCCTCGCGCCATTCGAGGCCGGCGTCGACGAAGATGCGGTCGAGGCCCTCGGCCTCGGCCTGCCGCTTGACGAGCCCGGAGCCGGGCACCACCAGCGCCTGCCGGATGGTCGGCGCCACGCGTCGGCCGCGCACGACGCTCGCCGCGACGCGCAGGTCCTCGATCCGCGCGTTGGTGCACGAGCCGATGAAGACCTTGTCGAGCACGAGGTCCGTGATCGGCGTGCCGGGCGCGAGACCCATGTAGGCGAGCGCGTGCGTCATCGCGTCGCGCTTGACCGCGTCGGCCTCGACGGCGGGGTCGGGTACGCACTCGCCGACCGTCACCACCATGTCGGGCGACGTACCCCACGTGATGCGCGGTCGGATCGCTCCAGCATCGATCTCGACCTCGCGCTCGAAGACCGCCTCGGGATCGCTCACCAGCGTGCGCCAGTACGCGATCGCGCGGTCGAGCAGCTCGCCCTTCGGCGCGCGCGGGCGCGCCGCGACGTAGTCGATCGTGGTCTGGTCCACCGCGACCAGCCCGACGCGCGCGCCGGCCTCGATCGCCATGTTGCAGAGGGTCATCCGCCCTTCCATCGACAGCGCGCGGACCGCGGAGCCCGCGAACTCGATCCCGTAGCCGGTGCCGCCCGCCGCCCCGATGCGGCCGATGATCTCGAGGATCAGGTCCTTGGCCGCGATGCCGGGGCGCACCTGCCCTTCGATGCGGACGCGCATCGGCTTCATGCGCTTGACCGACAGGCACTGCGTCGCGAGCACGTGCTCGACGTCCGACGTGCCGACGCCGAACGCGAGCGCCGCGAACGCGCCGTGCGTGCAGGTGTGCGAGTCGCCCGCGACCACCGTCATGCCGGGCAGCGTCGCGCCCTGCTCGGGCCCGATCACGTGGATGATCCCCTGGCGCGGATCGCGGTAGCCGTAGAGCTCGACGCCGAAGTCGTCGCAGTTCCGCTCCAGCGTCTCGACCTGCCGGCGCGACAGCGCATCGGCGATCGGGATCGTGCGCGACGTGGTCGGCACGTTGTGGTCGCAGGTCGCGAGCACCGTCGACGCGCGCCACGGCCGCATGCCGCGCTCGCGAAGACTCTCGAAGGCCTGCGGACTGGTGACCTCGTAGACCAGGTGGCGATCGACGTAGAGCAGCGACTGGCCGCCCGGCTCGTCGCGGACGAGATGGCGGTCCCAGAGCTTGTCGAAGAGCGTGCGCGGGGTCACGACGGAAGCGATGGTCGTCATGCCGCGAGCGCGGCGGGCAGCGGGAAGCGTCGCTCCGACGGCCCGGCCTTCATCACCTGCCCCGGCACGTCGTGGCCGACGATGGTCGGCATGTCGCGCGCGATCGCGAGCAGCGCGTCGAAGTCGACGCCGGTGTCGTACCCCATCCGCTTGAACATGTGCACGAGGTCCTCGGTGCAGACGTTGCCGGTCGCCCCGGGCGCGAACGGACAGCCGCCGAGGCCCCCCAGCGATGCGTCGAAGCGCACGATGCCCGCGTCGAGCGCGGCGAGCGCGTTCGCGAGGCCCATGCCGCGCGTGTTGTGGAAGTGGGCGGTCAGCTCCATCGCGGGGAACCGTTCGGCGGTGCGCCCGAGCAGCGACCCGACCTGCGCGGGGTCGGCCATGCCGGTCGTGTCGCAGAGCGAGACGCCGCCGACGCCGAGACCCTCGCAGCGCGCGACGATGTCGAGCACGGCGTCTTCCGGCACGTCGCCGTCGAACGGGCAGCCGAACGCGGTCGACACCGACACGTTGACCGCTACGTCGGTGCCGCGCACGACGTCCATGATCTTCGCGAAGCCGGCAAGCGACTGGTCGGCCGTCATCCGCAGGTTGGCGAGGCCGTGGCTCCGGCTCGCCGACATCACCAGGTTGACCTCGTCGACGCCGCAGTCGATCGCGCGCTCGCAGCCGCGCACGTTCGGGACCAGCGCCGTGTAGACCACGCCGTCGACCCGCGCGATGCCGCGCATCACGGCTTCGGCATCGGCGGTCTGCGGGATGGCCTTCGGCGACACGAACGACGTGACCTCGATCTTCGCGAGGCCGGTCCTCGACAGGCGATCGACCAGCGCGATCTTCTGTTCGGTGGGGATGAACTCGGGCTCGATCTGGAAGCCGTCGCGGACGGCGACTTCCTGGATGTAGAGGCGTCGACCTTTCGCGGGTGTCATGGCGGAGCTCCTGCTGGTGGTGGGGTTCAGACGACGCCTTCGGCCCGGAGGGCGGCGAAGGCTTCGCGGTCGATGCCGAGTCCCGCGAGCACTTCCTCGGTGTGCTCGCCGAGCGCGGGGCCGAGCCAGCGCGTCCGGCCGGGCGTGGCCGAGAGCTTCGGCACGACGCCGGGGAAGTCGACTTCCTTGCCGTCGGGCAATGCGTGCGACTCGATCATGTCGCGCGCGCGGAAGTGCGGGTCGGCGTCGATGTCGGCGGCGCTATAGACGCGGCCGGCCGGCACGCTCGCCGCGTCGAGCGTGGCGAGCACGTCGGCCAGCGTGTGCTCCTTCGTCCACGCGCCAATCGCGTCGTCGAGGAACTGCGTGTGTTGGGCGCGGCCGTCGTTCCGCGCGAAGCGCGGATCCTCGGCGAGGTCGGGCCGGCCCATCGCCGTCGTCAGCCGGCGGAAGATGCCGTCGCCGTTGCCCGCGATGATCACGTACTGGCCGTCGCCGCACAGATAGCTGTTCGACGGGACGATGCCGGGCAGCGACGAGCCGGTGCGTTCGCGGACGTGGCCGAAACCCGAGAACTCGGGGATCAGGCTCTCCATCACGCCGAACACGGCCTCGTACAACGCGACGTCGATGTATTGGCCCGCCCCGCCGTTGGCGCGCAGGTGATGCATCGCGATCAACGCGCCGATGACGCCGTAGAGCGAGGCGAGCGTGTCGCCGATGCTGACGCCGACGCGCACGGGAGGCCGGTCCGGATAGCCGACGAGGTGGCGGAGCCCGCCCATCGACTCCGCGATCGCCGCGAACCCCGGCCGATCCTTGTACGGCCCGGTCTGGCCGTAGCCCGACACGCGAACCATGATCAGCTTCGGGTTGATCGCCGACAGCGCGTCCCAGCCGAGGCCCCACTTCTCGAGCGTGCCGGGACGAAAGTTCTCGATGACGATGTCGGCGTCGGCGACGAGGTCGCGGACGATGGCCTGCGCCTTCGGGTTCTTGAGGTCGAGCGTGACCGACTTCTTGTTGCGGCTCTGCGAGTACCACCAGAGCGACGTGCCGTCGTGGAGCTTTCGCCACGAGCGCAGCGGGTCGCCGGCGTCCGGCGCTTCGACCTTGATCACGTCCGCGCCGAACTGCGCGAGCAGGCTCGCCGCGTAGGGGCCTGCGATCAGCGTGCCGATCTCCACCACCTTCACGCCCGCCAGCGCCGCGGGCTTGCCATCCGATGCCGTCATCGTGTCTCCTCCTGTCCGAATGCCGCTCTGAGGCCGCTGAACGGCATCGTGCCCGGCTTCGCGCCGCTTCGGTTCGTATGTCGTTGACACATCCTCAACTTGCGGTTGAGGATGCGGGCGATGCCTTCCCATCCGCCGATCGCGCTCGGTCGATTCGACCTGACGTCCCTGCGTCTCCTCGTCGCGACCGTCGAAGGCGGCAGCCTCACCGCGGGTGCCGAGCGCTTCGGCATCAGCGTCGCTGCCGCCAGCAAGCGCATCGCCGAGCTCGAAGGGCACGTCGGCGGCGCGCTGCTGGTGCGCAGCAAGCGCGGCGTGCAGCCGACGCCGGCCGGCGAGACGCTGACGCGCCATGCGATCGGCCTCGTCGCCTCGCTCGAGCAGATGGCGATGGCGATGCACGATTTCCAGCGCGGGACCGGCGGGCACCTGCGCCTCTGGGCCAACCCGTCGGCGATGGCGGGCTTCCTCCCGGCCCTGCTCGCCGACTACATGGCCGCCCATCCCGACGTGAAGATCGATCTCGAGGACACGACGAGCGACGAGGCGGTCCGTGCCGTGGTGCGCGGCTCGGCCGAACTCGCGGTGATCGGCGACAACACGCCGCTGCACGGCCTCGAGACGCGGGTCTGCGACGTCGACGAGTTCGTCCTCGTGCTGCCCGCGCGGCATCCGCTCGCCGGCCGTGTGCGCATCGGCATCGACGAGGCGCTCACGCTCGACATCGTCGGGATGGGACGGCCCACGTCGCTGATGCGCGAGATCGCGGCGGCGGCCGACGCGCTCGGCCGACCGCTGCAGGTGCGCGTGCAGGTCCGCAGCTTCGACACGATGTGCCGGATGGTGTCGGCCGGCATCGGCGCCGGCATCCTGCCGCGCACCGTGGCCTTGCCGCACGTGCGGTCGATGGGGCTCGCGATCCTGACGCTGAAGGGCATGCGCACCGAACGGCGCCTGTTGTTGGCGATGCGCGATCGCGAGGCGCTGTCGATGCCGGCGCAGCGCTTCGTCGAACTCGTCGAGCGGCGAGACGAGCGCGGCACGGCGCATCCTGTCAAGAGCGCGCCGCGATCCGCTTCGCGCTGAAGTGCGACTCGAGGCGCTCGCCGTGCCGCGATCACCGCGGCGTGGGCGCCCGCATCGCGTCCAGCGCCGCGCGGACCGCCTGCGCGTCGTCGCCCGACGCGCCCTGCTTCTCGATCTCCCCGGCGCGCTCGAAGAGGGGCACGAAGTAGTTCTTCTGGTCGACCTGCCCGCGCAGCGTGATCGTCCCTTCCTGCGCGAAGTCACCGTCCCATGCGCCCTGCACGCGATTCCAGAACGTCTTCGTGGTTTCGTAGTAGCGGTCCGCCGCCGCGAAGTCGCCGTCGCGGATGCGCTCGTACCGTGCCAGCCCGTACTCGCGCCCGACGGCCGGATGCGCCGCGTCGATCGTTCGCTCCGGCGTCAGCACGGTCTTGAGGTTGTTCTCCTCCTGGAGCCAGCCGGTCGGCACGATCGTGTGCCGGTTCGTGCCGAGCAGCACCTGGTAGTCCGAGCGCACGGTCCATTCGCGACGAGGCAGCGGACGCCAGGTGTCGCCGCCGATCCAGGTGGAGAAGCTCGCGGTGTGCTGCCAGCGGCCGACGCTCGCGTAGCGCGGCGACTCGTCGACCTGGAAGACCGTCTGCAGCCACGCGCCGCGGCGCTCGGCGTCGCCGACCACGCGACGCTGCCAGCGTTCGCGGCCGAGATATTCGACGATCGCCGTCGGCTCGTGGATCCACTCCTGTCGCCAGTGCTTCGTCACGATCGGCTCGCTCACCTTGCCGTCGGCGCCGACGATGTGCATCTCGAGGATGTGCACGAGGCTGACCAGACCCGGCTGGTCGCGGTCGACGTAGACCTTCTCGGTGCCCCAGGACTGGTACGGCGCGAGCGCCTTCGCGTTCGGCGCCTTGGTGTCGCTCGACTGCGCCCCGGGGAAGGACGCGACCTCGACGAAGTCGAACGCGACGCGCCAGGTGCCGGCCATCGCGAGGATCGCGCGGCGGTCGCGCTCGCGTGCGTCGAGGCCCGTTTCCTGCAACGCCTTCCACGCGGCCGACGGCTCTCGGTCGATCGCGACCGGCACGCCGCGCGATGTGCCGCCGCGCGGCTTGATGCCGTCGCTGCCGAGCGGGAAGCCGAAGGTGTAGCGAGGGGCGGCATCGACGGCCGGGGTCGGATCCGCGGCGAAGGTCGCCGTCGACAGCGAAAGGATCGGGGCCGCCACCAGCGTGGCGATGAGGCGAAGACGGAGGGACATGACGCGGTTCGGCGGATGGATCGTGGCCGGATTATCTGCCGGGCTCACGAGGTGCCATCGACCGGCGCCGCGGTCCGCGCCCGGCGCGCGCCCCCGCCCCCCAGAGCGCGCGCCCCCCCTGCCACCGGATCACGACGCCCGTCACGGTCGGCGCGCGACCTTCGACAGTCGAACGCGATGCGCACCCGGCCGCTAGCGCATCAGGAACGGGCGGACGAGTCCGATCGTCGCTTCGGGGTTCTCTTCCATGATCCAGTGGCCGGCGTTCGGCACGATGCCGCCGGTCACGTCGTCGCCCGCCGCGCGCATCACGACCGCCATCGTCGCGCCGAACGACTTCTCGCCGCCGAGCGCGAGGATCGGCATCC
>CAXTDA010000187.1:0-7586 GCA_964242935.1 uncultured Burkholderiaceae bacterium
AGGTTGGTCGAGATCGGCGCCACCTGGTAGAGCCGCGTCTCGCGGAACTTGCGTTCGACGTCGTATTCGGCCGCGAAGCCGAAACCGCCGTGGGTCTGCATGCACGCGTTGGCCGCCTCGAACGACGCCTTCGCCGCGAGGTACTTCGCCATGTTGGCCTCGGCGCCGCACGGCTCATGCGCGTCGAACAGGTCGCAGGCCTTGAAGCGCATCAGGTTCGCGGCCTCGAGCTCGATGTAGCTCTCGGCGATCGGGAACTGCACGCCCTGGTTCTTGCCGATCGGTCGATCGAACACGATGCGCTCGTTCGCGTAGTCGCGGGCGTGCTCGACGAACCACCAGCCGTCGCCGATGCACTCGGCCGCGATCAGCGTGCGCTCGGCGTTGAGGCCGTCGAGGATGTAGCGGAAGCCGTTGCCCTCCTGACCGATCAGGTTCTCGGCCGGAATCTCGAGCTCGTCGAAGAACACCTCGTTCGTCTCGTGATTGACCATGTTGACGATCGGTCGCACCGTCATGCCCTTGCCGAGGGCCTCGTGCAAATCCACGAGGAAGATCGACATCCCTTCCGACTTCTTGGTCACCTCGGCGAGCGGCGTGGTCCGCGCGAGCAGGATCATCAGGTCCGAGTGCTGGATCCGCGAGATCCACACCTTCTGGCCGCTGACCACGTAGCGGTCGCCCTTCTTCACCGCAACCGTGCGGATCTTCGTCGTGTCGGTCCCGGTGGTCGGCTCGGTCACCGCCATCGACTGCAGCCGCAGCTCGCCGCTCGCGATCTTCGGCAGGTAGAGACGCTTCTGCTCGTCGGACCCGTGCCGCAGCAGCGTGCCCATGTTGTACATCTGCCCGTGGCACGAGCCCGCGTTGCCGCCCGAGCGGTTGATCTCCTCCATGATCACCGATGCCTCGGCGAGCCCGAGGCCAGAACCGCCGTATTCGTCGGGGATCAGCGCGGCGAGCCAGCCCGCGGTCGTCAGCGCGTCGACGAAGGCCTCGGGGTAGCCGCGCTCGTGGTCGACCTTCTGCCAATAGGCCGAGTCGTAGGTCGCGGTCAATCCGCGCAGGGCCTCGCGCATCTCCTGGAATCGGTCCGGGCGGGGGACTTCGTGGGTCATCTCGTCTCTCTCTCTCTCGTGGACACTAGGCTGGCTGATGCAGTTCGATCTCGACGACCTCCGCCTGATCACGTATCTCGCCGAGTCCGGCAGCCTCAGCGCCGCGGCGCGGCGCATGCACCGGTCGCTCGCCGCGGTCAGCGCGCGGGTGCAGAACCTCGAGGACCGCGCCGGCATGCGCTTCTTCACGCGCGGCGCCCGCGGCGTGACGGCCACGCCCGCCGGCGAGGCGATGCTGCATCACGCGCGGACCATGCTGTCGCAGGCCGAACGCCTGCGCGGCGACCTGCGGCAGTACGCGCGCGGCCTCCGCGCGCATGTCCGCATCTTCGCCAACACGACCGCCGTCAGCGACTTCCTGCCGGAGACGCTGTCGCGCTTCCTGACGACGCATCCGGACGTCGACATCGACCTGCAGGAGCGCCTCAACGCCGACATCATGCGGGCCGTGCGCGACGGCACGACCGACCTCGGCATCGTCGCGGGGCTGGTCGAGAGCGAAGGACTGCGGGCGATCCATTTCAGCACCGACCGGCTGGTGCTGGTCGTGCCGCGCGGCCATCGACTCGCGAAGAACAAGCGCATCGCGTTCCGCGACACGCTCGACGAGGACCATGTCGGCATGCACGACGGCAGCACGCTGCACAGCTTCCTGTCGCGCGTCGTAGAGGGAACCGGCCGACCCTATCGCCAGCGGATCCGCCTGCACGGCTTCGACGCGATGTGCCGGATGATCGAGGCCGGCGTCGGCATCGGCGTGTTGCCCGAGTCGGCCGCGCTGCGGCACCGACAGACGATGGCGATCGCGCTGGTGCCGCTCATCGACCCGTGGATGGTCCGCGAACGCTACCTGCTGATGCGCGACGGCGCCGAACTGTCGGCATCGGCGCAGGCGCTGGTCGAGGCGGTGCTCGCCGATCATCGGGACAGGACGTCGGGTAAGCCGGCTGCGAGAAAGACCAGAAGGCGCATCGCGGGCTAGACCGTCCGGCCACCGTCGACCGGAAACTCGACGCCGCTGATGAACTCGGCCGCGTCGCTCGCGAGGAAGACCGCGGCCGCCGCGACGTCGGACGGACGGGCGAGGCGGCCCATCGGGATCGTCGCGATGAACTTCTTGCGGTTCTCCGGCGTGTCTTCCATACCCATGAACGACTCGAGCAGCGCCGACTCGCCCATCACCGGGCAGATGCAGTTGACGCGGACGCGGTCCGGCCCGAGCTCGACCGCGAGCGACTTCGACATCAGGTTGACCGCGCCCTTCGACGCGTTGTACCAGGTGAGCCCGGGCCGCGGCCGGATGCCGGCGGTCGAGCCCACGTTGAGCATCACGCCGCCGGTGCCGCGCTGGCGCCAGTGCGGGACCACCGCGCGCGTCATGTGGAAGATCGACTTCACGTTGACGTCGAAACAACGGTCGTACCATTCCTCGCTGACGTCCATCAGCGGCTGGTTGCGGTGCGTGGTGCCGGCATTGTTG
Organism: uncultured Burkholderiaceae bacterium; assembly: GCA_964242935.1. Lineage (GTDB taxonomy): Bacteria > Pseudomonadota > Gammaproteobacteria > Burkholderiales > Burkholderiaceae_D > CAHJXF01. The sequence goes on from CAXTDA010000187.1 coordinate 2,599, forward strand.
ACGACGATGTCGAGCTGGCCGAAGCGCGCGAGCGTACCGTCCACCAGCGCGCGAATGTCGCCCTCCTGCGTGACGTCGCAGGTCACCGCGACGGCCGCATCGCCGAGGGCTGCGGCCACCGTCTTCGCGCCGTCGCCGTTGCGGTCGGCGACCATCACCCGTGCGCCCTCGGCGACGTACTGCTTCGCGATCTCCGCGCCGAAGCCGCTCGCGGCGCCGGTGACGATCGCCACCTTTCCGTTCAGTTGCATGTTCGATCCCTCCGGTTCATCCGTGGTAGTGGACCAGCGTCTTCGTGCTGCTCATCTCTTCCAGCGCGAGGAGTCCCTTCTCGCGCCCGTGCCCGCTCCGCTTCGTGCCGCCGAACGGCAGCTCCACGCCGCCGCCGGCGCCGTAGCAGTTCATGAAGACCTGCCCGGCCTGGACCGCCTTCGCGACGCGCACGAGCCGGCCGGCGTTCTCGGTCCACACCGCGGCGAGCAGGCCATAGTCGGTCCCGTTGGCGAGCGCGATCGCATCGGCCTCGTCGTCGAACGGAAACGCGGCGAGCACCGGTCCGAAGACTTCCTCGCCGGCGAGCCGGTTGCTGCGCGGCACCGGGCCGAACAGCGTCGGCTTCACGTAGTAGCCCTCGCCCGGCAGGCCGTCGGCGAAGCCGCCTTCCGCGACGACCGGGATGCCGTCGGCCAACGCCCGCGCGATGTAGCCGTCGACGCGCTCGCGCTGCGCCGGATTCATGACCGGCCCGCAGTCGAGGTCCATCTCGGGCGTGCCGACGCGCACCTTCGAAAACGCTTCGGCGACCCGCGCCAGCACGTCGTCGTACCCCTTCCGTTCGATCAGCAGGCGGCTGCCGGCCGTGCAGGTCTGCCCCGCGTTCTGCACGATCGCCTTGACGATGATCGGCACCGCGCGATCGAGGTCGGCGTCGGCGAACACGATCTGCGGCGACTTGCCGCCGAGTTCGAGCACGCACTTGACCGCGTTGGCGGCCGTGGCCCGCTGCACCATCGCGCCGACCTCGTTCGAGCCCGTGAACGTGGCGAAGTCGATTCCCGGATGCGCGGTGAGCGCGGCCCCGGCCTCGTGGCCGTAGCCGGTGACGATGTTGAGCGCACCCGCCGGAAGGCCGGCTTCCGTCGCGATCTCCGCGAACGCGAGCGCGGACAGGCTGGTGTCCTCGGCGGGCTTCAGCACCGTCGCGTTGCCCATCGCGAGCGCCGGCGCCAGCGTGCGGCCGAGCATCTGCGCCGGGTAGTTCCACGGGATGATGTGCGCCGTGACGCCGAGCGGCTCGCGCAGCAGCTGCACCGCGTAGCCGTCGAGGAACGGGATCACCTCGCCGTGCACCTTGTCGGCGGCGTTGCCGTAGAACTCGAAGTAGCGGGCGAGCACGACGATGTCGTTCCGCGCGGTCGTCATCGGCTTCCCGGTGTCGCGCGCCTCGAGCGGCGCGAGCGTGTCGACGCGGTCGAGCACCAGCTGGCCGATGCGCGCGAGGATGCGGCCGCGCTCGGTCGCGGTCATGCGGCCCCATGCGCCGGAGCGCGCCTTCCGGGCCGCGGCGACGGCGAGGTCGATCTCGTGGGCCGTGCCGCGCCCGATCTCGTCGAACGCGAGGCCGTCGGCCGGGGCGACGACCGGGATGGTCTCGCCGCCCCGCGGCTCGACCCACTGTCCTCCAATGAACATGCTCTTCATGCGGGTTCCTGACGAATGGTTCGATCGGCAGGCGCATCGCTCGTGAGCGCCCCGCGATCGAGGGTGAGGGTCTGGTCGGGGAGGTCGCCGAGCAGGCTGGCGTTGGACTCGGTGATGACGACGCAGAGGTCGGGCCGCACCGTACGCAAGCGCACCAAGGCCTCGCCGTACTGCATCGCGAGCACCGGCGCGAGCCCCTGGAACGGCTCGTCGAGCAGCACGAGGCGCGTGCCGATCGCGAGGGCCCGACCGAGCGCGACCATCTTCCCCTGGCCGCCGGACAGCGCGGACCCCGAGCGCTTCAGCATCGCGGCGAGCTGCGGCACCACTTCGACCACCTCGGCGACGCGGCCGTCGGTCTCCGCGGCCGACAGACCGCGGACCTCGCACGGCAGCCGCAGGTTCTGCTCGACGGTCAGCGTCGGGAAGATGACACGCTCCTCGGGTGCGTAGCCGATGCCGAGGCGCGCGCGGCGATGGCCGGGCAGCGCGACCAGGTCGACGTCGTCGAACGCGATGCGGCCCGCGCGGACCGGCACGAGGCCCATCACGGCGCGCAGCAGCGTCGTCTTGCCGGCGCCGTTGCGCCCGACGATCGCGACCGTCGACGCGGCGTGCAGCGACGCGCTGACCTTCCGCAGCACGCTGGTCCGGGCGAGGTCCACGCAGACTCCGTCGAGCGTCAGCATGTCAGTGGGTCCCGAGGATCTCGCGACGGACGGTCGCGTCGGCCATCACGTCGGCCGGGCTGCCGTCCGCCGCGATGCGGCCCGCGATCCATGCCGCGACACGGGTCGCGTAGCGCGTCACGATGTCGACGTCGTGCTCGACGAACCAGCTCGTGACGCGGCGTTCGTCGAGCGCGGCCATGACGGTCGCCATCAGCGCGTGCTTGTCTTCCGAAGCGACGCCGCTGGTCGGCTCGTCCATGATCAGCAGCTTCGGCTTCAGCATCAGCGCCATCGCGACGTCGAGCAGCTTCCGCAGGCCCTCGGGCAGCGACGACGCCGGCTCGCCGGCCCGCTCGCGGAGACCCACGAGGTCGAGCGCGTGGTCGACCTCGACGCCGTCGACGACCGCCGACAGCGGCCGGAACCAGCCGAGCTTGCGGGCCCGGCCGACGGCCGCGAGCTCGAGGCACTGGCGCACCGTGTGCTCGGTGAACAGCTGCGGCAGCTGGAACGAGCGGCCGAGCCCGAGCCGGACGATCTGCCGCGGCGTCTTCGCCGTCACGTCGTGACCGTCGAACCAGATGGTGCCGGCGTCCGGCTTGATGAAGCCGGTGCAGATGTTGATGAAGGTCGTCTTGCCGGCGCCGTTCGCGCCGATCACCGCGAGGCGTTCGCCCTCGTCGAGCGCGAAGTCGATGCCGTCGGCCGCGACGACGCCGCCGAACGCGAGGCGGAGACCTTCGGTGCGCACCAGACTCATGCCCGACCTCGCACGGCGCCGACCCGCTTCAACCGCAACAGGCCGACGATGCCGTTCGGCGCGACCAGGATCGCGACGATCAGCACGACGCCGAGCATCAGCTGCCACACGCCCGAGAACCACGCGCCCGCGATCAGCTTCACGCATTCGAACAGCAGCGTGCCGAGGAACGCGCCGAGCACGTGGCTCGCGCCGCCGAGGATCGCGATGAAGACGAACTCGCCGGACCGCAGCCAGTAGCCGAGCTCCGGCGTGACCAGTCCCTGCACGACCGCGAACAGCGCGCCGGACAGGCCCACCAGCGCGGCCGACGCCACGTAGCCGGTCCACAGGATGCGATACGACGACATGCCGAGATACTCGAGCCGCGTCTCGTTCGTCTTGACGCCGGCGAGCGCCTCGCCGGAGGCCGAGTCGAAATAGCGCTGCACCAGCCAGCCGAGTCCGACCGCGGCGACGAGCGCGATGCACAGCATCGCCGTCTCGAAGGCGCCGCGGTCGAACTCGATGCCGGCCAGCGTCGGTCGCACCACGCGCAGGCCGTCGCTGCCGCCGGTCACGTCGAACAGCTTGCTCGCGAGCGAGAAGAAGACCATCGAGATCGCGAGGTTCAGCATGCCGAAGAAGATCGCGCGGTAACGGACGACGAAGAAGCCGACGAGCGCGCCCGCGACGGTCGCGACGCCCGTGCCCGCCACGATCAGCAGCAGCCCGTCCGCCTGCGGCAGCGCGCGCTGCAGGAACCCGACCGCGTAGCCGCCGATCAATGCGTACAGCGCATGGCCGAACGTGATCTGGCCGGCGCGCAGCAGGACGGTCACGCCGAGCGCGGCGAGCGCGTAGCAGATGCCGACGATGGCCGTCGTCTTGATCCACGGCACGAGCAGCCCGACGACGAGACAGGCGATGGCGGTCACGACGACGGCGAGGTGGACGAGGCGGATGCGCATCAGATCTTCCGCGCCTGCGCGACGGTGAAGAGCCCGTTCGGCCGCACCAGCAGCACGACGACCATGATCAGGTAAGGCACGACCACCTCGAGCTCCGGATACGTGTACAGCGCGACCGAGCGCGCTAGGCCGATCAGCAGCGCCGCGATCAGCGCGCCGGTGATCTGGCCCATGCCGGCGGTCGCCACGACCGCGAACGACAGCACGATCATCTCGGTGCCGACGCCGGGCAGCAGCGACGTGGTCGGTGCGGTCAACGCGCCGCCGAGCGCGCCGAGCACCGCGCCGACGGTGAACGTCAGGAAGCCGATGCGCTTCGCGTTGATGCCGATCGCGGTCGCGACCTCGCGGTTGTGGGTGACCGCGACGACCTGCTTGCCGAGCCGCGTGCGCTTCAGGAAGGTCAGCAGCAGCGCGTACGCGCCGAGCGCGATGCACGGGATGAACAGCAGCTGGTAGCGGGTGAACGTACCGCCGGCGACGTCGATGGTGCCGAAGCGCGCGACGATCTCCGGCGCCGACATCGGCTGCGCGCCCCACAGGAGGCGCTGCACGTCCTCGAAGATCATGAACGCCGCGAACGTGATCAGGAGCTGCACGATCGGGTCGCGGTCCTGCACGCGGCGCAGCAGGCCGACCTCGAGCACCGCGCCCATCGCGAGACCGACGATGAGCGCCGCGCCGACCAGGCAGGCGAGCAGCATCCACGTCGACGCCTCGTGCGCCAGTGCGACGGCCGACAACGTCGCCGCCAGATAGCCGCCGAACGCGTACAGGCTGCCGTGCGCGACGTTGAGGATGCCCATCACGCCGAAGATCAGCGTCAGCCCGAGCGCCACGAGGAACAGCAGGCTCGCGTACGACAGGCCGTCCGCGACGGCGAGGATGAAGAGGTCGATCGTCACG
>CAXTDA010000188.1:0-7456 GCA_964242935.1 uncultured Burkholderiaceae bacterium
GCGACGGTGCGCGGCACGATCACCGCGTAGTCGACCTCGGCGAGGATCGCGGGCACGACCATGAAGTGCGGGATCGACAGCTTGACGCGATCGATCAGGCCGCTCTCGCGAAGGATCGCGAGCGTCGGCGGGTGCGACGTGATCGCGATGTAGTCGGCCGGCGTGCGCGCCGTCCGTCGCGGGGCCGGTCCGGCGGGCGAGCGTCGCAGCGTCACGTACTCCTCGCGGAACAGATGCTGGTGCGCAAAGCCGTCGAGCAGCGACGGCAGATGGCCGATCGCCATGTCGACGCCGCCGCTCTCGAGCGCGCCCGGCAGGTCCGCCCAGTCGATCTGGCGCGTCTCGATTCCGACACCGGGCGCTGCGGCGCCGATCGCCCGCATGAGCGGCGGCAGGAAGATCATCTCGCCGAGGTCGCTCATGTGCAGGCGGAACAAGCGCTTCGCGGTCGACGGCTCGAACGCCATCGCGTCGTCGAGCACCGTCTGCACCGACCGCAGAGCGTCGCCGAGCGCGGGCGCGATGCGGCGCGCGACCGGCGTCGGCTCGACCCCGCCCTTGATGCGGACGAACAGCAGGTCACCGAACAGCGACCGCAGGCGTGCCAATCCGTGGCTGACCGACGGTTGCGTCAACCCGATGCGGTGCGCCGCGCGGCTGACGCTCCGCTCGGCATAGACCGCTTCGAAGATCTTCAGCAGGTTGAGGTCGATGTCGTTGACGTTCATCGAAGCATCGATGGCATCGATACGCGAAATAGGAAAGGCGGTATCGACAGCATAACGATTCCGTTCCTAGAATCGGGGTCCGGCTCGCCGCATTGGCTGCGCCGCAAGGAGACGACATGGAGCGTTCGTTCGCACGCGAGGTCGAGGCGTTGCGCCTCGGGGAAGGCGACGTCTTCCACGGCGAGGGCATCCTCGCGATCACGAAGGGCCTGCTGCAGGCCGGCGTGTCGTACATCGGCGGCTACCAGGGCGCGCCGGTCTCGCACCTGCTCGACGTGATGGTGCAGGCGCGTCCGTTCCTCGACACGCTCGGCGTGCAGGTCGAGGCGTGCTCGAACGAGGCGTCGGCCGCGGCGCTGCTCGGTGCGTCGGTCCACTATCCGGTGCGCGGCGCGGTGACCTGGAAGTCGATCGTCGGGACCAACGTCGCGTCCGACGCGCTGTCCAACCTGTCGTCGCCCGGCGTCACCGGCGGCGCGCTGATCATCGTCGGCGAAGACTACGGCGAGGGCGCGAGCGTGATCCAGGAGCGCTCGCTGGCATTCGCGTTGAAGTCGACGCTGTGCCTCTTCGATCCGCGGCCGGACCACGCGACGATGGTGGCGATGGTCGAGAAGGCGTTCGAGCTGTCCGAGGCGTCGAACATGCCGACGATGATGCAGTTGCGCATCCGCGCCTGCCACGTGCGCGGCAGCTTCGTCTGCAAGGACAACAAGGCGCCGGCGATCTCGATGAAGGCGCCGTTCGACGAACCGGCGACGTTCGACTACGCGAAGCTGCCGCATCCACCGGCCACGTTCCGTCACGAGAAGCTGAAGGGCGAGCAGCGCATCGTCGCGGCACGCGCGTTCATCGTCGAACAAGGGCTCAACGACGTCGTCACGGCGCGCGACGGTTCGCGCGCCGCCGGCGTCGGCGTCATCGTGCAGGGCGGCCTCTTCAACACGCTGATGGGCGCACTCGCGCAATGCGGCCTCGCCGATGCGTTCGGCGACAGCGACGTCGCGATCCTGGTCCTCAACGTGACGTGTCCGCTGGTCCCGGCGCAGATCGAAGCGTTCTGCCGCGACCACGACGCGGTGCTGGTCGTCGAGGAAGGCCAGCCCGAGTTCCTCGAACAGGAGATCGCGACGATCCTGCGCCGCGCCGGCGTCGACACGCCGCTGCACGGCAAGGACGTGCTGCCGATGGCCGGCGAGTTCAACGTCGAGATCGTCGCCACCGGCGTCGCGCAGGTCGTCGCCGAGCACGTGCCGTCGATCGATCTCGCCGACGTACGCGCGTGGCTGGTCGACAACGACGCGCGGCGGTCCGCCATCGCCGCGACGTTCGCCGCCGACGCCGGGCTGCCGACGCGGCCGCCCGGCTTCTGCATCGGCTGCCCCGAGCGCCCGGTGTTCTCGGCGCTGAAGCAGGTGCAGCAGCGGATCGGCAAGGTCCACGTCGCGGCCGACATCGGCTGCCATTCGTTCGCGACCTTCGAGCCGTTCTCGTCGGGCCACTCGATCCTCGGCTACGGGATGAGCCTCGCGTCGGCGGCCGGCGTCGGACCGATGATGACCCGGCGGACGCTGGCGATCATGGGCGACGGCGGCTTCTGGCACAACGGCCTGCTGTCGGGCGTGCAGTCGGCGCTCTTCAACAAGGACGACGTGGTCCTGCTGATCCTGAAGAACGGCTACACGTCGGCCACCGGCACGCAGGAGATCCTCTCGTCGCCCGACGACGACCTGCAGGTGGTGGAGAAGTCCCGGCTCTTCGCGCACACGCCGCAGAGCCTCACCGAGAACAACCGCGCGATCGAGGACACGCTGACCGGGATGGGCGTGCCGTGGCTGAAGACGGTCTATACCTACGACGTCGACGCGATGATGGCCGCGCTGACCGAGGCGTTCACGACCGAGACCGCGGGGCTCAAGGTGATCGTCGGCGAAGGCGAATGCCAGCTCGAACGGCAGCGGCGCATCAAGCCGATCCAGGCCGCGCGCGTCCGCGACGGCAAGCGCACGACGCGCGTCAAGTACGGCGTCGACGAGGACACGTGCTCGGGCGACCACTCGTGCATCCGCCTCTCGGGATGCCCGACGCTGACGCTGAAGGACGCGGACGATCCGCTGAAGGTCGATCCGGTCGTGACGATCACCGAGGGCTGCGTCGGCTGCGGCCTCTGCGGATCGAACGCGCACGCGGCGACGCTCTGCCCGTCGTTCTATCGGATCGACGTCACGCGCAATCCGACGCGCTGGGACCGCGTCCGCGCGTGGCTCACGACCGCGTCGGTCGCACGCAACGCGCGTGTCGCGAACGTCGCGAAGATCAACCAGCCCGAGACGTTGCCATCATGAACGCGCGCACGATGATCGCGCCGGCTTCGTCCTTCGAGCGCGCGGCGCGCGGCGATCGACCGATCACGATCCTGATTGCCGCGCTCGGCGGCGAAGGCGGCGGCGTCCTGACGCAGTGGCTGGTCGAGGCGGCGCTGCACGCCGGCCATCCGGTGCAGAGCACGTCGATCCCCGGCGTCGCGCAGCGGACCGGCGCGACGACCTACTACGTCGAGATCTTTCCGCGACCGACGGCCGCGCTGAACGGCCGTCGACCGATCCTGAACCTCGCGCCGGTCGCGGGGCGCATCGACCTGCTGATCGCATCCGAACTGCTCGAGGCGGTGCGCCAGGCGCAGGCCGGCTACGTCGATCGCGCGCGGACGACGGTGATCGCATCGACGTCGCGGGCGCTGACGAATCGCGAGAAGATCGCGATGGGCGACGGCCGCGAGGACAACGAACGGCTGCTCGACGTGCTCGTCGCGAACAGCCTGCGCCACGTCGGCTTCGACATGAACGAGGAGGCACGCGCCGCGCGCACCGTGATCAGCGCGGTGATGTTCGGCGCCGTAGCCGGGTCGGGGCTGCTGCCGTTCGACCGTTCGCACTGCGAAGCGGCGATTACCGCGTCGGGGAAGGGCGTGGACGCGAGCCTCGACGGCTTCGAGCGCGGCCATCGGCATGCGCTCGCGCGGCCCGACCTGGTCGACGCGAAGGCGCCCGCTGCGATCGATGGCTTCGCGTCGACCGCGCGCTCCGAATGGCCGGCCGGCGCGTCGGAGATGATCGACCACGGCGTCGCGCGCCTCGTCGATTACCAGGACCGACCCTATGCGGACCTCTACCTCGCGCGCGTCCGTGCGTTGCTGGCGCTCGAGGACCGCGTCGATCCGACCGGCGTCCACGGTCATGCGCTGACGCGCGAGGGCGCGCGCTTCCTCGCGTTGTGGATGGCGTTCGACGACGTGGTTCGCGTGGCCGACCTGAAGACGCGGCCCGACCGCTATGTACGCATTCGTACGGAGGTCGGCGCCCGCGACGACGAGCTCGTGACCGTGCACGACTTCTTCAAGCCGCGCGTGGCCGAGGTTGCCGGTGCGCTGCCGCTGTCGTGGTCGCGCCGCGTCGCGGACTGGGAGGCGGCGCGCCTACGTCGCGGCAAGCGGCCGCTGGCCTTCCCGCTGAAGCTGCGGAGCGACTCGCGCATCGGACACCTCGCGCTCCGTTTCGTCGCCAACCTGCGCCGCTGGCGTCCGGCCAGCCAGCGCTACGCGAGCGAGCAGGTCGCAATCGAACGCTGGCTCGCTGCGATCGAGCGCGTCGCCGCGGTCGGCTGGGCACCCGCGTACGCGCTGGCGCTGTGCGGACGACTGATCAAGGGCTACGGCGAGACGCATGCGCGCGGCCACGCGAACCTGGAGCGCATCGTGGACACGCTCGCGAGTGACGATGCCGTCGCGCGTTTCGTGGTGCAGCCCGACGGATCGTCGTCGCTCGCGGCCGCGCTCGACTCGGCGCGCGACGCGGCACTCGCGGATCCGGACGGCAAGACGCTCGACCGCGACATCGCACGGCACGGCGCCGCGCCGCGGCCGATCGTCGCGAAGCCGCTCGTGTTCGTGCGGCCGAAGCGGGCGCCGGGCTAGAACATGCAGTCCAACGAGAAGGAGACATGATGAGCATCACCGTTCGTACCCTGACCACCGCGCTGCTCACGGCAGCCACGCTGTTCGTCGGCGTCGATGCCGCAGCGCAGCTCAAGGTCGGCATCGTCGTCGCGGCCACCGGCCCCGCCGCGTCGCTCGGCATCCCGCAGAAGAACACCGCGGCGCTGCTGCCGAAGGAAATGTCCGGCCAGAAGGTCGAGTACATCGTGCTCGACGATGCGTCGGACACCAGCACCGCGGTCCGCAACATCAAGAAGCTGATCGACGAAGAGCATGTCGACGTCGTGATCGGACCGTCGACGACGCCGAACGCCATCGCGATGACGCCCCCCGCGGTGGAGTCCGAGACCCCGGTGATCAGCATGGCCGCCGCGGCCGCGCTGATCATGCCGATGGACGCGAACAAGCGCTGGATCTTCAAGACGCCGCAGAACGACTCGCTGATGGCCGGCGCCGTCGTCGACCACATGGCCGCGGCGAAGGTCGGCACGATCGCGATCGTCGCGTTGTCCGACAGCTACGGACAGAACTGGGTCAACGAGATGACCCGCCTCGCCGGCGAGAAGAACATCCGCATCGTCGCGAACGAGGCCTATCAGCCGACCGACGCGAGCGTCACGGGCCAAATCCTGCGGGTGGTCGCGGCCAAGCCCGACGCGATCCTGATCGCGAGCCGCGGGACCCCGGCGGTGCTGCCCGCCAAGGCGCTGAAGGAGCGCGGCTATACCGGCCCGGTGTACCAGACCCACGGCGTGGCCAACAACGACTTCCTTCGCGTCGGCGGCAAGGACGTCAACGGCAGCATCGTTCCGGTCGGGCCGGTGCTGGTCGCGAGCCAGCTCCCCGACACCAACGCCAGCAAGAAGCTCGCGCTCGACTACACGCGGCTCTACGAACAGGCCAACGGCCCGGGCAGCGTCGCGACCTTCGGCGCGCATCTCTGGGACGCCGGACTGTTGCTGCAGGCCGCGCTGCCGGGTGCCCTCGCGAAGGCGAAGCCCGGCTCGAAGGAGTTCCGCGTCGCGCTCCGCGACAGCATCGAGAACGTCCGGAACCTGACGATCACGCAGGGCGTGATCAACATGACGGTCGCCGACCACAGCGGCCTCGACCAGCGCTCGCGGGTGCTGGTCGTCGTCGACGACGGCAAGTGGAAGCTGATGCCGTGAACGCCGGCCACCGCGTCACGCGCGGTTGCGCTGCTTCAGCACGTCGGGGTTGACGACATTGGTCGGCTGGCCCTCGACGTACGCGAGGATGTTCCGGAAGGCGGCGGCGAACATCGCCTCGTAGCTCGTCTTCTCCACATAGCCGATGTGCGGCGTGCAGACGACGTTCTCCATGCGCAGCAGCGGCTGTCCGGCGAGGGGCGGTTCCCGGACGAAACACAACCCCCCCCCCCGCCCCCCGGGGGGGTCCCGGGGCGGGGGGGTCGAGGGCCCACGCGCCCCCCGCCCGCCGCCCCCGGGGCGCGAGTTGTTGAGTGCCTGGATCAGCGCGCCCGGGGCGATCAGTTCGGCTCGGCTCGTGTTGACCAGCAGCGCGGTCGGCTTCATCGCCTGCAGGTCCTCGAGACGGACGATGCCGCGCGTGTCGTCGTTGAGCCGCAGGTGGAGCGACACGATGTCGGCCTTCGAGAACAGCGCGTGACGGTCGGCGGCGACGTCGTGGAGCTGTTCGCGCGCGGCGTCGCGCGACGCGTCGCGTCCCCAGACCAGCACGTTCATGCCGAACGCGGCGCCGTAGCCGGCGACCATGCGGCCGATCCTGCCGAAGCCCCAGATGCCGAGCGTCTTGCCGGCGAGCAGGTCGCCGACGCCGTGATTCGGCGGATCGCTCGCGCTCTTCAGACCGCTCTGCTGCCACACGCCGTGCTTGAGGTTCGTGATGTATTGCGGCAGGCGCCGCATCGCGGTCATCAGCAGCGCCCAGGTCAGCTCGGCCGCGGCCGCCGGTGCCCCGGCGCCGTCGACCACCGTCACGCCGCGTTCGGTACAGGCCTCGACATCGATGTGCGAACCGGCGCGGCCGGTCTGCGCGATCAACTTCAGCTTCGGCAGCTTGTGCAGCAGGTCCCTGGTGATCCGCGTGCGTTCACGGATCAGGACGAGGGCCTCGGAATCCGACAGGCGCACGCCGAGTTGACCGGCGCCCTTGACGGTGTTGTTGAAGACCTTGACGTCGTGCCCGACGAGCAGCGCGAAGCAGTCGAGCTTGCGGACGGCGTCCTGGTAGTCGTCGAGGATCGCGATCTTCATCGGCCGGGCTTTCGAGGACGCAGAAAATGGTGCACGGACGAGGCGTCGGACGACGCAACCGACGAGGCGCGAGACGGTCCGACGTGCACCGGAATGGACCGCGGGCTATGGTACATTGCACGCCCCCTGCGGCAGCCATCGTTCCGGGAACGAGTCGTCGCGCCGCGCGGTCGCACATTGCCGACCTGCAGCCGATGCGCCGTTTGTTCGAGGACCCGCCCGCGCCGCCGGGCGACTTCGGGACCCGGCGGGTCAGCAAACCGGCGCAATTCTTGCAGCAACGAAGTCACTCGGCTGCGGTCTGCGGCCGCTTGGGTTCCAGTAGGTTCGTGGTCGCGGCGTCCGCCGCCCTGCCCGTGGGAGATCGAAGATGAATGCAGTGCTGTCGCCGTCGGCCGGGCTTCATCCGCCGTCGTGGGTCAAGAATCAGAAGCTCGTGAGCTGGGTCGAGGACATCGCCCGCCTGACCGAACCGG
>CAXTDA010000189.1:0-7433 GCA_964242935.1 uncultured Burkholderiaceae bacterium
GCGTCGCGATGCGGCCGTCGCGCAGCGCGCGCGCGTCGGCCGGATCGGCGACGTCGGCAGCGACCGCCGCACGCCTGATCCACAGCGGACCGATGTCGAGCGCAGCGAGCGCGCGACGCCGCACCGTCGACGGCGCGCCGCTCATAGCGCGAGGCGCATGACGATCGCGTCCTCGCGCGCATGCTGGTCGTCGCCGCTCGCCGGGTAGTAGCGGCGCCGCAGGCTGTGGTCGCGAAATCCGAACCGCCGATAGACGGCGAGCGCGCGCCCGTTCGACGGCCGGACTTCGAGGATGAGTGACGACGCGTTGTGCTCGCGCGCGAGCGCGGACGCCTCCTGCAGCAGGTAGAGCCCGTGACCGCGGGCCTGCCAGTCCTGCGCGACGCTGACGTTCAGCAGGTGCGCCTCGTCGACGGCCGCCATCAGGACGAAGTAACCGATGATCGGATCGCCGGCGACCCGCGGCCCCGGCGCGGTCGGCTGCGATGCCCTGCGCAGCGTCCAGGCGCAGTAGCCGGCCATCAGCGAGTCGACGAAGTTGCCTTCCGTCCACGGCGCCGCGTAGATCGATCGTTCGATCGTCGCGACCTCGCCGACGTCCGACAGCTGCATCGGCGCGAAGCGTCCGCGATCGCTCGCGAACCGGGGCTCCGAGGGACGGGCGCTCATCGGGAAGACCTCACACGCCCGACTCAGCGCGCCGCGGCCGCGGCATCCCGCGACGCCTCGCGCTCGATCGTGGTCCGTGCCACGTCGTTCCGCACATAGACCGGACTCGCGCGGTCCGCCGTCACGAGACGACCGGCGTGAAAGGCCTCGACGCCGAGCGCCGCGACATCGACCGCGTCGGCAGCGTCGCGCGCGACGACCCGGCCGACCATGCCGTCGAGCGATTCGCGATGGATCGTCCATGCGTTGCCGCAACCGAGGTCGAGCGGCAGCGCGACGTCGGCGTCGTGCAGGCGGTTCCGCAGCTGGTCCGGTGTCGCGAGCGCGGGTGCCGAGACGGCCGTCAGCCGACCGTCGGCGTGCTCGAACCGCCGCCAGTACAGCTCGCCCATCCGCGCGTCCTGCACGACCAGCACCGAGCACGACGCGGGCGCGTCGCTGATCGCCGCGCGTGCGATCGCGTCGAGCGTTCCGATCGGCGCAACCGGCAGCCCCGCGCCGTAGGCCAACCCCTGGGCTGCCGCACAGGCGATGCGCAGCCCCGTGAACGACCCGGGCCCCGCTGCGAACGCGAGCGCGTCGCACGCCGCGAGCGGAATGCCGGCTTCGACCAGGACCGCGTCGACCATCGCCAGCAGGACGTCCGAATGCCCGTTGCCGACCTCGGCCCGACGCGCGTGGATCGTCGTGCCGCGTACCAGCGCGGCGGAACACCAAGTGCCCGACGTATCGATTCCGAGGACGACGGGCGACATGGCGACGCGCAAAGACGATTGGGGCGGAGCGGGTGACGCGGGGTTCGGCGACGCGGCCGAAGCGAGCGGACGAAGAGCCCCGCGACGAAGCGCGCAGTTTAATGGATCGTGCCGTTCGGCGGCCCGATGGCACAACACCATCGCATTCGTCGCAACCCTGTTATAACGGTCCCGTCGTCGGCGACGGTGGAACCGCCGTCAACCTGGACGGTAACGGGCACGACGCTTGCTAATGAACGACGGCATCCGCCTCGTGCAACCGACCGATGCGTTCGTCTTCGACGTCGTGTGTGCGTCGGGATCGTGCATCGAACTGACGGCGGCAAGTCAGTATCCGTTCCTTGAGTCGATCCATGCACAACGCATCCGGCGGTGAACTGTTCTCGCATCGCCCCGACCCTCGCGGCGCGCGGTCGGCCGGCCTCGCGGCGCTCGGCGATGCGCTGAACGGCCTCGATCCCGCGCGTCGTCCCGACGTCGACCACTGGAGCGCATCCCTGATGCGGGTGGCCGGCGACACCGACGCAAAAGCGCGCTGCGCGCTGCTGGCGAAGGCCTGCTTCTACTACCAGCGCATCGGCCGCAGTGTCGACGGCATTGCCCCCGGCGTGGCGGCGCGGGAGCTGGCTCGTCGCCATAGACTGAAGGATCTCGAGCGTCGCGCCTGCGACGTGTTGAGCACGGCCTATCTCGACGTCGCCGACTTCGAGGAAGCCTGCAAGTGCCTCGAGCGCGCGCTGCTGCTCGCCCGCGAACTCGACGATCCGTCGCTCGTGTCGCACGTTTACGCGACGACCGGTGCGCTCTTCAAGGAGATGGGCTGCTATCTCGACGCGCTCGCCGTGATCGACCGGTCGCTCGAGTCGGCGGCGACGACGCCGGAGGCGCTCGCGGGGCGCTTCACCGCCGCGACGAACGGCCTCTTCTGCGCGCATCGGCTGCGCGACGAGGATGCGGCGCTGCGCTACCTGACGATCGCGGTCGCGATCGCAGACCATCCGCCGATCGACGCGGTGGCCCGCGCGACGTTCGAACACCACCGGGCCGTCTACCTGATCGCGCACGACGACGGCGCGACCGCCGCGATGCTGGTCCACGCTGCAGGTGACGCGTATCCGGCGGTCCCCAATGCCCGCGTCGAGATGCTCTCGTCGATCGCGAAGGCGCTGTGCGACTGGTCCAGCCGGGTGCCGGCGCGCGAAGCCGCCGCGCGACGCGACCTGCGCGAGCTCTACCATCGCAGCCGGCAGACGCGCCTCTACCACGACGACGTGCTCCGCGCGCTGATGCAGGTCTACAGCCGACCGGCGTCGCGCGGCGATGCCGCGGTCGGCGTGACCTACGCGAACGAGCTGGTCGACTACACGACGAAGGTGAAGCACGCGAAGTTCTATCGCCAGATGAGCGACCAGGCCGTCCCGGCGACGAGCACGGATCCCGGGCCGCCCGGGTTCGACCCGTTCGCCAGCGCGCGGCGCTGGCTGATCGCCGACAAGGTGGCATTGCCGAAGCCCCCGGGCGCGGATGGTCGGCCCGGGCGCCCCCACGACATCCGCAAGCACGACGAGCTGACCGCCATCCACGACGACCTGGCCGCGATGCGGACTGCGTCGCTGAAGACGTCGATCCGCACGGTGGCCTACGCGATGGCCGAGGACTGGGCGCTCGCCGCGGAGTTCTTCGACGACCAGACCGGGCAGCACTGCTTCCGCGTCGGTCGGCTCGCGGGACTGCTCGCCGCCGAGCTCGGGCTCGATGCCGGGTACTGCAAGCGCATCGAGCACGCGGCGCGGCTGCACGACATCGGCAAGATCACCGTCAACGAAGTGATCCTGCTCAAGCCCGGTCCGCTCGATCCCGGCGAACTGTCGGCGATGCGGGCGCATGCGGAGGTCGGCGGCTTCCTGCTCCAGTACGCCGACGATCCGACGCTGCGGATGGCATCGGTCATCGCGCGTCATCACCACGAATGGTGGAACGGCACCGGCTATCCGCACAACCTGGCCGGCGAGCGCATCCCGCTCGAGGCACGGATCTGCGCGCTCGCGGACGTCTACGACGCGCTCACCAGCGCGCGTCCCTACAAGCGCCCCTGGCCGCACGCTGCGAGCGTCGAGCAGATGCTCGGCGAGTCGGGCGCTCACTTCGATCCGCGGCTGATGGCGGCCTTTCTGCGCGTCCTCGAGCGCGAGGTCGGCTCGAACGCCGCGCCCCCGCAGACGCAGATGCATCTGAACGACATCGATGCGAGCGGCCTGCTGGCGTCGCGACGACAGTTGATCTCGACCATCAACGACCAGTAGGCGCCCGGCGTCAGCGCCAGCCGTTCGGCCGGTAGACGTCCCGCCCGGCTTCGTTGATCTGCTGACGCAACGCGCGTCGCTCGTCGGGCGTGAGGCGGCCGGGCCGGGCCGCGCGATCCGCTCCCCCGGGCACCGACGACGGCACGAACTGGCGGGGGAGCTCGGGCTCCGGGATCCGCTGCATCGGCGCTTCCGGCTGGCGGAAGCCGCGCATCGCGGCACGTCGATCCGCCTGCCGCGCGGCGCGCAGTTCCGCCCGGGCCTCTCCCCGGTCGCCCTGTCCCATCGCGAAGCGGGGATGACGCGTCGGACCCGGTTCACGCGCCACCGCATCGGTCGCGCCGGTCGCGAGCCCGCCTGCCATGAGCAGGACGACCAGCAATCGGCGCGGCGACGGGAAGGATCGGAACGGCAGGTTCATGGCAGCGGGAGTTCGAGGCGCACGCTCGTCGGACAGACCAATGGTAGGGGCGGTACGCGGACACCATGTCGGTCGCATCGAACCATTTGTAACCCTTTGTGCAAAGACGACGGACCCTGCCGGACCCGGCGCGCCTTGTGCTGGCGGCCGCGGCCGCCCGGGCCGGTCATCTTTCGCAATGACTCGGGGGCGGCGGAACGCATTACCATGCATCGATGACCGCTCCGCTCATCCCCAAGATCCTGGTCGTCGACGACGACCAGCGATTGCGCGATCTCCTGCGCCGCTATCTTGGCGAACAGGGCTTCAACGTGTTCCTCGCCGAGAACGCGACGGCGATGCAGAAGCTCTGGGTCCGCGAACGCTTCGACCTGCTGGTGCTCGACCTGATGCTGCCCGGCGAGGACGGACTCGCGATCTGCCGGAAGCTGCGCGGCACGAACGACCAGACGCCGATCATCATGCTGACGGCGCGCGGCGACGAGGTCGACCGGATCATCGGGCTCGAGCTCGGCGCCGACGACTATCTGCCGAAGCCGTTCAACCCGCGCGAGCTGGTCGCGCGCATCCACGCGGTGCTGCGGCGGCGAAGCGCGCCCGAAGCGCCGGGCGCGCCCGCCTCCGACGTCGAGAACTTCGTGTTCGGACCGTACAACCTGAACCTGCAGACGCGCACGCTGACGCACGACGGCCAGTCGAAGTCGCTGACGACCGGCGAGTTCGCGGTGATGAAAGCGTTCGCGCGGCATCCGCGGCAGCCGCTGTCGCGCGAGAAGCTGATGGAGCTCGCGCGGGGCCGCGAGTACGAGGTCTTCGATCGCAGTCTCGACGTGCAGATCTCGCGTCTGAGAAAGCTGATCGAGACCGACCCGTCGAACCCGCGCTACATCCAGACGGTCTGGGGACTCGGCTATGTGTTCATTCCCGACGGCCCGCCGCCGGCCGCGACGCCCGCGGTGGAGGTAGCCGACGCGCCCGACTCCGGCATCCGGCCCGACTGACCGGACGCGACATGCCGGGTGGCGTCTTCTGGCGCACCTTCCTGTTGCTGACGCTGCTGATCGGGGCCAGCCTCGCCGCGTGGTTCCAGAGCTTCCGCATCTTCGAGCGCACACCGCGCGCGCAGCAGATCGCCCAGACCATCGTGTCGGTCGTCAACGTCACCCGCTCCGCGCTGGTCCACTCGGATCCGGCGAAGCGCACCGACCTCCTCGCCGACCTGGCGAGCAACGAGAGCATCCGCATCTATCCGCTCGAGCCGACCGACGTCACCGACGCGCTCCGCGACACCGCGTCCAACGCGTTGATGCTCGACTACGTGCGGGCCCGCCTCGGCCGCGACACGCGCATGGTCCGCAGCGTCAACGGCATCGAAGGACTGTGGGTCAGCTTCTCGATCGAGGACGACGACTACTGGGTCGCGTTCGAGCGTGACCGGCTCGAAGTGGTCGGCGGCCTGCAATGGCTCGGCTGGAGCGCGCTCGCGCTCGCACTGTCGCTGGTCGGCGCGGTGGCGATGAGTCGATGGATCAACCTGCCGTTGAAGCGCCTCGCGACCGCTGCGGTCACGATCGGCGAAGGCGGCCGTCCGGCGCCGCTGCCCGAGCGCGGGCCGCGCGAGATCCGCGTCGCGAACGCGAGCTT
This sequence comes from uncultured Burkholderiaceae bacterium, assembly GCA_964242935.1. Lineage (GTDB taxonomy): Bacteria > Pseudomonadota > Gammaproteobacteria > Burkholderiales > Burkholderiaceae_D > CAHJXF01. The sequence continues at coordinate 5,793 of CAXTDA010000189.1, forward strand.
CAACCGGATGGTCGACGACCTCGCGCGCATCGAGGCCGACCGCGTGCTGCTCCTCGCCGGCATCTCGCACGACCTCCGGACGCCGCTGACGCGGCTCCGGCTCGAGGCCGAGCTCAGCGTGCCCGACGACGAGGCGCGCCTCGCGATGCAGGGCGACGTCGAGCAGATGGACTCGATCATCGGCCAGTTCCTCGACTACGCGCGGCCGCTCGACGGTGACGCATCGTTCGAAGCGATCGACCTCCGGCAGCTGGTCGAGGAGACCGTCGCGTCGATCGCGGTGGACGAGCGCCTGACGCTCGACACCGACCTGCGGCCGACGGGACCGGTTCGCGCGCATCCGACCGAAATGCGTCGGGTGCTCTACAACCTGGTCGAGAACGCGCGCCGCTACGGCGCCACGCCGGGCGCCGATCGCGTCGACCTGTGCATCCGGACCGCGGCGCAGCCCGCGCGTCTCGAGGTCGCCGACCGGGGCGCGGGCATCCCGCCCGAGGCGGTCGCGCGGATGAAGGAACCGTTCACGCGGCTCGACTCCGCGCGCGGACCGGTGCACGGCGCGGGCCTCGGCCTGGCAATCATCGAGCGTATCGCAGAGCGGCATCGCGCCCGCTTCGAGCTCGCGCCGCGCGAAGGTGGCGGGCTTTCGGCGACGTTCGCGTTCGACCGCAGCGCCTGACGCGCTCAGGCGCGGCGGATCAACGCGATCGCCTCGGCGGCGATCCCTTCGCCGCGGCCGGTGAAGCCGAGCCGTTCGGTCGTCTTCGCCTTGACGCTGACGCGGTCCGGCGCGACGCCGAGATCGGTCGCGATGTGGCCGACCATCGCGTCGACGTGCGGCGCCATCCTCGGCGCCTCGGCGATGATTGTCGAATCGACGTTGACGATCTCGTAGCCGGCATTCCGCAGCAACGAGCGCGTCTCGCGCAGCAGGACGCGCGAGTCGGCCCCGGCGAACGCCGCGGACGTGTCGGGGAAATGCCGGCCGATGTCGCCGAGCGCCGCCGCGCCGAGCAACGCGTCGGTGATCGCGTGCAGCAGCACGTCGGCGTCCGAATGGCCGAGCAGCCCCTTGTCGTGCGGGATGACGACGCCGCCGATGATCAGCAGGCGCCCGGTCACGAGCGCATGGACGTCGAAGCCCTGCCCGACGCGCAGGTCGCTCAGGGTCGCCGCCCGGCGATGAACACGACGCGCTCGTTCATCGCGGCCGACGCGCCGTCAAACCGATACGTCGTGCAGCTGGCCCGACTGGGCATGCAGGCGGTTGCGTCCTTCGCAGTGGGGCTTCGTGCAGACGCCGTACATCGACAGCGCGTGTTCCTGCAGCGCAAATCCACGCTCCTTCGCGATGCGCTGCTGCCGCTTCTCGATCTCGGCGTCGTAGAACTCCTCGACCTTGCCGCACGTGATGCACACCAGATGGTCGTGGTGCGTGCCCTGGTTCAGCTCGAACACCGCCTTGCCGTTGTCGAAGTGATTGCGCGCGAGCAACCCGGCCTGCTCGAACTGCGTGAGCACGCGATAGACGGTCGCGAGGCCGATGTCCATGTTCGCGTTGAGCAGCTGCTTGTAGACGTCTTCGGCGCTCATGTGCCGATGGTCGCTGGTCTGGAAGATCTCGAGGATCTTGAGCCGCGG
>CAXTDA010000190.1:0-7415 GCA_964242935.1 uncultured Burkholderiaceae bacterium
TGGGGCAAGCTGCGGCGCGCGTCGGAGTCGTCGGCCGCCTCGCTGCTCGCGACGACCTACGCGCGCGACGTCACGGCGCTCTCGCTCTCGACCACGACGGCACAGGCGTACTTCAGCCTGCGCTCGCTCGATGCGCAGATTCGCGTCACCGAAGGCACCCTGAAGGCGGTCGGCGAATCGCTCGACATCGCGAAGCGGCGGCTCGACGCGGGCTACTCGTCGGCGCTCGACTATGCGCAGGCGGAGTCGCTGCGAGCGCAGACCCAGGTCAACCTCCGCGACCTGCGGCGTCAACGCGCGGTGCAGGAGCACCAGCTCGGCAACCTGACGAGCAACCTGGCGCTCACGATCGAGCCCGGCCCGATCGACAAGCTGCCGATCCCGGCAAGCCCGCCGCCCGGCTTGCCGTCGACGCTGCTCGAGCGGCGGCCCGACGTGCAGCGCGACGAACAGAGCCTCGTCGCCGCGAACGCCGAGATCGGCGTCGCGAAGGCCGCGCTCTTCCCGTCGTTCGGGCTGACCGGCGGCTACGGCGGCCAGAGCTTCGACCTGTCCGACCTGCTGAAGGCGCCGTTCCGCTTCTGGAACATCGGGCTCAGCGTCACCGGTCCGATCTTCGCGGGCGGCAAGTACGTGGCGCGCCTCGACCAGGCCCGCGCGCGCGGCGACGAGCAGATCGCCACCTACCAGACGACCGTCGAGACCGCGTTCCGTGAAGTGGCCGATGCGCTGACCAACGTCGCCGAGAGCGCGACCGCCGAAACCGAGGTGATGGTGCAGGTCGAAGCAGCGCGTCGCACGCTGCGCCTGTCGCGCCTGCGTTACGACGCGGGCTACTCGGCCTACCTCGACGTGCTCGATGCGACGCGGACCGCCAACACCGCCGAGCTGACGCTGGTCCAGAACCGCGCGTCGCGCCTCAACTACAGCGTCGACCTGATCAAGGCGCTCGGCGGCGGCTGGACCGATCCGGCCAGGACGACGCCGACCGCGGCCACGCCTTCGGCGGGTTCGTCCACGCCGTCCCGCGTCGCGCTCGACGCGCCGGCCGCGGGCCGCTGAACGCAGCACGGGGGGCTGGTCGATGATCGCCTGTCCGGAATGCGATGCGCTCCAGCAGGAGCCGCGGCGCGTCCCGCGCGGCACCACCGTCAGCTGCTGGCGCTGCCGGACGGTGCTGGTCCGCGAATCGCGCCGCGGCATCGACTACGTGTTCTCGCTGATCGTCGCCGGCGGGGTCCTGTTCCTGATCGGCAACGCCTTTCCGCTGGTGTCGCTCGAAGCGCAGGGGACCGGCGTGACGACGACGCTGTTCGGCGCGGTCCTGCATCTGTGGAGCCAGCAGATGCAACCCGTCTCGGCGCTGGTCTTCGTCACGACGATCCTCGCGCCGGCCTTCGACCTTTCCGCGATGCTCTACCTGACGATCGGCGTGCTGCGCGTCGACGCCGGTCGCACGACGACGATGCCGCCGTGGTCGGCGCGCGTGCTGCGGGCGGTCCAGGCCGTGCGGCCGTGGGGCATGCTGGAAGTCTTCATGCTCGGTGCGCTCGTCTCGATCGTGAAGCTCGGGCAGATGGCCGCGGTCGTCGTCGGTCCGGCGCTGTACTCGATCGGTGCGTTGATCGTCGTCCTCGCGGCCGCGAATTCGGCGTTCAATCCGCGCGACGTGTGGTCGCGCCTCCCGATCGTGAAAGACGACGAGGTGCCTGCGTGACGTCGATCGGCGCCGCCGTCGAAGCGTGGCGCCGTCGCGCCGGGCCGTCTTCGGGGGAGGTCGATGCGGAAGATGCCGAGTGGCTCGCGGCCGCCGCCGAGGCCCACCGCCGCTACGGCGCCGTCACCGCGCGAAGCGCCGGCCTCCTCGCGTGTCCGTCGTGCGGTCTGCTGAGCGCCCGAAAGAACGCGGCGGACGACGAGGCCGACGTCGTCGAGCGCATCGAGTGCCCGCGCTGCGGCGAGTCGCTCCACCAGCGAAAGGTCCAGAGCATCGCGAAGACCTGGGCGTACATCGTCTCGGCCTTCATCCTGTACATTCCAGCGAATGTCTTTCCGATCACCGACACGCGGACGCTGTTCGACGATCAGACGGACACCATCTTCTCCGGCGTCGTCTATCTGTGGCAGCAGGGGTCCTGGCCGCTCGCACTGCTCGTGTTCTTCGCGAGCATCACGGTGCCGCTCGCGAAGCTGATCGTGCTGACCGGTCTCACGATCTCGGTCCAGCGCGGGTCGCTCCGGAAGCCCGCGCAGCGCACGCGCCTCTATCGCATCGTCGAGTTCATCGGCCGCTGGTCGATGCTGGACATCTTCGCGGTCGCGATCCTGACCGCGCTCGTCCAGTTGAAGAGCCTCGCCGAGGTCACCGCGGGGCCGGCCGTGCTGGCGTTCGGCGCGGTGTGCGTGCTGACGATCCTCGCCTCGCATGCGTTCGATCCGCGCCTGATCTGGGATCCGATCGACGCATCCGGCGCGGACCCGGACCTCGACGATGATTGAGCCGGGCCCGCTCGAAGCCGTCGGCCCGGGCGCGACGCCACCACCGCCGGGGAGCCCGCCGCCGTCCGACGACGGGATTCCGAAGGCGCACGTCGCGCGGCGGAAGCGCCGCCAGATCTCGCTGGTCTGGATCATTCCGATCGTCGCCGTCCTGGTCGGGCTCTATCTGGTGGTCCATGCGCTCCGCACGCAAGGCCCGTCGATCGACATCCAGTTCAAGACCGCCGAAGGGCTCGAGGCGGGCAAGACGCGCATCAAGTACAAGAACGTGGACATCGGTACCGTGCAGACCATCCGGCTCGGCAAGGACAAGAACGGCGTCGTCGTCACAGCGCAGATGACGCGGAACGCGACCGACCTGCTGGTCGAGGACACGCGCTTCTGGATCGTCAAGCCGCGCATCGCGGGCGGCCAGATCTCCGGCTTGACGACGCTGTTGTCGGGCTCGTACATCGGGATGGACATCGGCAAGTCGTCCGAGTCGCAGCGCGAGTTCGTCGGCCTCGACACGCAGCCGTCGGTCACCACCGACGAGCCGGGACGCGAGTTCCGCCTGCGTGCGGCGGACAGCGGCTCGCTCGACATCGGATCGCCGGTGTTCTTCCGGCGTTTCCAGGTCGGCGAGGTGACCGCGGTAAACCTCGACGAGGACGGCAAGGGCGTGACCGTCAGCGTCTTCATCCGCTCCCCGAACGAGAAGTACGTCACGCAGAACACGCGCTTCTGGCAGGCGAGCGGCGTCGACGTGTCGATCGACAGCGCCGGCGTCAAGATCTCGACCCAGTCGCTGGCGTCGATCGTCGTCGGCGGCATCGCGTTCAAGACGCCGACCACCGAGCCGCCCGGTCCCGCGGCCGCCGGCAGCGCCACGTTCCTGCTGTTCGACGACGAGCAGCGCGCGATGAAGCGGTCCGAGGCGCAGCTCGAGAAGTACATCGCGTACTTCAACGACTCGATCCGCGGCCTCACGGTCGGGGCGCAGGTCGAGTTCCGCGGCTTCATCGTCGGCGAGGTCCGGTCGATCGAGATGGAGTTCGACCGCGAGACGCGCGACTTCCGCTTCCCGGTCGAGTTCGCGCTCTACCGCGACGTGCTGCCGGCGCGGATCGCGCGCGCCGAGAAGAACGGGATGCCGCTCGATTCGGACGAGGCCTATCGACGCGCGATCGAGAAGCGCGGGCTGAGAGGACAATTGCGCAGCGGCAACCTGCTGACCGGCGCCAAGTACCTCGCGATCGACTTCATCAAGAACGCGCCGCCCGCGCCGCCGGGTCCGGCGCGCGACGCGAGCGGCAACCGGATCATGCCGACCGTGCCGGGCAGCTTCGACGAACTGCAGGAGACGCTGTCGAACATCGCGAAGAAGATCGAGAAGATTCCGTTCGACCAGCTCGCGACCGAACTGAAGCGCAGTCTGCAACAGTTGCAGACGACGATGAAGGGCACCGACGCATTGCTGAAGAACGTCAACGACCGGATCGCGCCCGAGATCGCCGCGACGCTCGACGAGGCTCGAAAGACGATGAAGACCGCGGGGGATGCGCTCGCAGCCGACTCGCCGCTGCAGCAGGATCTGCGCGGGACGCTGATGGAGGTCAATCGATCCGCGGCGTCGCTGCGGCTCCTCACCGACTACCTGCAGCGCCATCCCGAGTCGCTGCTGCGCGGCAAGGCGCCGGACCTGCCGTTCGGCGACGTGCCGAAGACGCCCCCAGGCGCCGCGGTGCCGGCACCGTCGCCGGCGTCGCCGCTGCCCGTCGAACCCAAACCGGAGTCCGTCCGATGAAGCGCGTCCGTCCCGTGTTGGCCGGCCTGCCGGGCCAACGGATCGGCGCCGTGCTGATCGCGGCCGTTCTCTCGGGCTGCGCCGGCTCCGGCACTCCCGAATCCTTCTTCGCGCTGAACGACGGCGGCGTGGTCCAGTCGACGACGAGCGCCAGCGGTGCCGCGTCGCGCGAGCGTCCGTTGCCCGGCATCGTCATCAGCGCGGTCACGGTGCCCGAGCTCGTCGACCGTCCGCAGATCGTGACGCGCGACAGCGCGAACCGCGTCGTCGTGTCCGAGCAGAACCTGTGGGCCGAGCCGGTCCGGAGCGGCATCGCGCGCACGCTCGCGGTCCGCCTTTCGCGTGCGCTCGCCGACGCGGGACGACCCGCGCAGGTCGCCGCCTACCCGCAGTCGTCGATCGTCGATCCGGCGCTGCGGATCACGGTCGACGTGATCCGCTTCGATGCGGTCCCGAACGGCGAAGCGGTCGTCGACGCGCTGTGGAGCATCCGTCGGCCGGCCGCCGGCACGGTGCGGAGCGGCCGCACGGTGGCGTCGGCGCCGATCGCCGGGACCGGCTACGACGCGATCGTGCAGGGATGGAACGAGGCGTTGCGGATCGTCGACCGCGACATCGCGGCGACGGTCGTGCAGGTCGGGACAGGACCCTAGTTCCGGACGACGAACCGGCCGCGGTCGGCGCCGGTCGTCGCGACGCAGATCGGCGAGCGGTACAGCGGTGCCGTGAACTTCGTGCCGGGCAGCTCGTCGCGGATCCGCATGAACAGCGGTTGCAGGCCGTTGTCGAGCCATGCGCCCCAGAGGTGGTCGTGGTGGGTCGGCAGGTACAGCTTCGGCTTGAACAACGTCACGTGCGGCATCGTGTACGACAGTTGGTTCTCGGCGACCGGATGCGGCGTGTACGGGAACAGCGCGACGTCGACGTTGTTGCCGAGCTGCGCGGCGAGCGCCGTCTCTTCGGGCAGGATGCCGCCGACGCTGTCGAACCAGACGATGTTGAAGCCGCCCGCCAGCGTCAGCGTGAAGCCCATCGTGCCTTGCGTCACGATGTTCGCGTCCGACGATCCGCGGCTTCGCGACGCGTTCCCTTGCGCCGTCTCGGCGGCCGTGAGCGGGCCGAGCGAGTCGACCGCGTAGAGGTTCGCGAGCGCTGGAACGAGGCCGGCCTGGATCGAGCTGTGGACGATGTGCGTCGGCTGCACCGTGATGTCGCCGTACACGAAGCGCTCGCTGTTGTTGCCGGTGACGCTGATCGTCTGGCTCGCCGGCACGCCGAGCACCTGGGCCTCCGCCGTCGAGATCGCCGATCCGAGGACCGGTGCCTTCGTCTGCGCCGCGACCGGGCCGACGTCGCTGATGTGGTCGTAGTGCGCATGGCCGATCAGGATCGCATCGGCGCGCGTGACCTGCGGCACCGTGATGCCGATCGGGCGGGTGCGAGCCGGGCGATCGTAGAAGGTGTCCATCAGGATCACCTTGCCGTGATACGCGACCTCGTAGTTCGACGTGCCGAGCCAGCGGATGACGACCGTGTCGCCGGTCGGCATCGGGCCGCCGACCGACGCAGGCACGGTGCTGCGGCACGCGGCCTGGTCCGCGAACGCGGGCGAGTCGGCGGCTTCGGCCGTGGACGTCATTGCGGCGAGCGACACGAAGGCGGCACCGATCCTGGCCGCGACGGAAGACAGCGAACGAGTCGGGTTCATGGGGCGCTCAATAGGTGACGAAGGTCTCGCCGCGTTGCGGACCGCTGGTCTGGATGCACATCGCCGAGCGATAGAGCGGCGACAGGTATTGCGTCGCCGGTAACTCGTCGCGGATCTTCATGAAGAGCGGTTCCAGCCCGTTGTCGAGCCACACGTTCCAGATGTGGTCGTGGTGCGTCGGCACGTACAGGTTCGGCTTGAAGAGCTGCAGGTGCTGGAACGTGAACGAGAGCTGCGTCTCGGCGATCGAGTGCGGCGTCCACGGAAAGATGCCGACGTCGACCTTGCCGGCGAGTTGCTGCGCGAGCGCGGTCTCCTCGGGCGACACGACGCCGACGCTGTCGAACCAGACGATGTTGAAGCCGCTCGCGAGCGTCAGCGTGAAGCCGGTCGTGCCGAGCGCGACCAGGTTCGGATCGCTCGATCCCTTCGCGCCGACCGCGGCGCTCTGCGCGGCTTCCGCGGCGGTCAGCGGGCCGAGGCCGTCGACGGCGTAGAGCGCCGACAGCGCCGGGATCAGCCCCGCCTGGATCGTGCTGTGGACGATGTGGGTCGGCTGGATCGTGATGTCGCCGACCTTGATCTGCTCGGTATTGTCGCCCTTGACGGCCTTGATCTGCGCGTCGGGAACGCCGAGCACCTTCGCCTCGGTCGCGGTGATCTGGGACCCGTAGACCGGGGCCCCCGTCTGCGCGGCGATCGCGGCGACGTCGCTGATGTGGTCCGAGTGCGCATGCCCGATCAGGATCACGTCGGCCTTCTTCACCTGCGCCGGCGTGAAACCCACCGAACGGGTCCGCGCCGGCCGCTCGTAGTACGTGTCCATCAGGACGATCCGTCCGTGGTACGCGACCTCGAAGTTCGACGTGCCGAGCCAGCGGATCACGACCGTGTCGCCTTCGGGCAGCGGTCCGCCGAGCGATGCCGGCACCAGGCTCTGGCAGGCCGCCTGTGCCTCGAGCGCCGTCGGCCTGACGACGGGTGGCGGCGGTCCGCCGTCGTCGTGGCACGCCGCGACGAGCGCCGACAATCCGAACGCGAGCCCGGCGACGGCGAGATGCCGCGATGGTGTCCTCATGTCTCCCCTCCCGTTGTCGTTCGTCGCGACGTCGGGTCGGACGATGGCTTCGGTGAGCCCGCAGCGAAGGGTCGGATGGTTCGCCCATGTGCTGCGTCGATGCAAGTTAGAGCAGCTCTTCGCCCGACGCGCTCCGCATTTGTCCCGATGGTCGATCGGCTCGAATCGGCGCTTGGAAGGTCGTCGGAACTTGCGGCGTGGTCAGCCGCCGTCGAACCCGCGGCGATAGCCGATCGCTTCGGCGACGTGCGGCGCGGCGACCGTGCCGGCCGCCGCCAGGTCGGCGACGGTCCGCGCCACCTTCAGCACGCGGTGGTACGCGCGCGCCGACCAGCCGAGCCGGA
>CAXTDA010000191.1:0-7411 GCA_964242935.1 uncultured Burkholderiaceae bacterium
GGTTCGTCGGTTGCGATGTCCTGCCGCCGTTCATCGCCTGGTCGGTTGCGCATAAGAGCGGGGCCGAGCGGCGGTGCGACTTCGACCGCTACGAGGCGCGGCTGCGCGCGCTCGACCAAACACCGCCCCGCTGCCGCGGCCGGGGCGCCCAAGCCGGCGATCAGCGCGACGGGTTCAGTCCCGGCCCGCAGCCCCTGCTCCTGACCCCCGCCGACGATTAGCGGGGCCGGCCGAGGCGCCGCGGAGGAGACATAGAGCGCGCCAACACCGCCGGGACCGCGCATCTTGTGCGAAGAGACGCTAAGGTAGTCCACGTCTAGGTCGACGACGTCCACCGGCACCTTGCCGACCGCCTGCGCGGCGTCGGTGTGGATCAGCGCTCCACGGGCGTGGGCGAGCTCGGCGGCCGCTGCGACGGGCTGAAGGACGCCCGTCTCGTTGTTGGCGGCCATCAGCGACACGAGGAGCGTGTCGTCCCGGATCAGCGCCCGTAGCGCCACGACGTCGACGACCCCGTCGCGCGTGGCGGGCGCCAGCTCAACCTCGAATCCGGCCTCGCGGAGGCGTGTCGCGGGGCCGATCACCGCCTTGTGCTCGATGGACGACACGACGATGTGCCGCCGGGTGCCGCCACCCGCCAACGCGGCGAGCGCGGTTCCGGTGATCGCGAGGTTGTCTGCCTCGGTGGCGCCGGACGTGAGTATTATCTCAGCCGGCGAGGCGCCGATCAGGCCCGCGACCGCTACGCGTCCGTGCTCCACCAGCGCGGCTGCGCGTTCGCCCGCTGCGTGCGGCGAGCCGGGATTTCCGGGCCGGGCCCAGGCAGCCAACATCGCCTCTCGGGCCTCGGGCGCAAGCGGCGATGTGGACAGGCCGTCAAGATAAATGGGGACGTTGTCGCGACGGTCGTTGGCCCGCAGCCCCCTCGATGCTGCGTGCGATGCCCGCGCGGCAGTCTGCGCGATGCCCACTATACCCTTTTCACTCATTGCTCAGCCGCCGCTTGATCCGGCTCGGCTGCAGTCGGAACGCCGGCAGCGGGCGCCGCCTCGGCGGCGGGCTCGCCTGGCAGGTCGCGAATGACCAGCGCGACCACGCCCTGCCGGCGATCCTGGGCGGCGGGCGCTGTGGTCGGGTTCCTGGCGACGAGCGCGATCGGGCTGTCGACCATCTGGTCGCCTTGCGGGACCGGCGCCTTGATCTGGCTGAACTTCGGCTTCGCGGAGGTGACGTCGAGACCGCTCTCCAGCTTCGACGCGAAGGCCGGGCCGGCCTGCAGCCGGGCGAGCGCGAGGCGCGCGTTGTCAGGGACGTCGGCGTCGGTGATGGTCGCGATGTGGGCAGCGATCTGGTCGCAGGCCGCCTCGCTGAGCACGAGTCGGAGATTGGGGTCCGAGTCCGCGTCGCGACCGGCGAAGCACACGCCGCCGTCGCGGGCCAGGGCCGGTAGGTCGACGGCGGCCCAGCTGCCGTCCGCCGCCACGCCGTGGAGCTCGACGTCGACGGGGAAGGTTCCGGGCAGGTGGGCGACTTGGCCGACGCGGCCGATCTCGGCCAGCATCTTCTGCTGCAGCTCCACGGCCGTGCCCTCGCGCAGACGGATCAACCGCCGGTGGCTGCCGCCGCCTGCCAAGCGAACTCCCACCTCCTGCGGCGTCCAGACCTCGAAGTCGCGCAGGTCCCACGCGATCCAGTAGCGCCGGTCGTCAGCACCCGGAGGCCCTGGCAGAATGATGATAGGCGTCCGCGTGCCGTCATCGCCGTAGCTCCAGTCGCGTGGGCCGAGCGTCCGCAGCGCGCCGGCGACCAGCAGGACCTGCCGGCACCCAGGACGGACCAGGTCGCAGGCGGCGGTCATCACTGCGAGGACGCGCTGTCCGGACAGGTCACCTCCGACGGCCGCTTCGGCCGGCGCAACGATATCGCCGAACGCGAGTGGAATCCCGCCAACCGTCGTCGGAACCTCGAGGCGCGCGGGGTTCTGGTAGACGGTGCGATGGACCAGCGCCTGGAGGTCGGGGCTGCCGGCGATGTGCGGCGCGAGATATTGGCTCAGGTCCACCTCGGCGACGGCCCTAGCCGCATCGATCGTGGCTTGGTCGGCCTCAATCTCGAACTGCAGGACGCGGTCGAAGACGTCGAGCAAGTAGCTGCCGAGCGGCTGCCCCTCGAACGCGACGAGCAGGTCGCGGATCTGCGCGTAGTCGGGCAGGTCGAGGCGCCGGACTCGTTCCATGAAGCGACCGCGCGCCGCGTCGAGTCCGCGGTCCCAGGCGTTGAGAAACAGGGCGAGACGCCTTCCATCCTCGCGATGGTGGGCGAGCCGCGTGAGGAGGCGGGCCAGACCGTCGTCTGAGGTCAAGGCGCGCTTCGGCGTTACGCGGAACATCGCGCCGAGAAGTCTGGTCTCCGAACGGAAGCGCTCACGGTTCAGGTCGAGCCGGTCGCTGCGCGACATCAGCACGACGAGGGGCGGGTCGTCCTCGCGTCCCTCAAGCAGCTCTCGCACTCGACCGATTGAATCGTCCATGGCGTCCGCGTCCTGCGCACCGCCGAGGAACAGGTCGACGAAGAGCAGCGGCACTTGGCGGTCGGCGATGGGCGTGTCCCGCCCGGCGCGCACGACTGCGAGCCCGAGGTTCACGAGCTGGTGCTCGAGATCGTCGAGGAATGCCCGATCGTTGCCCTCGTCGCGCTCGTATTGTCCAAACAGCTCCGCCCATGCGTTCTCGTCGAGCTGGCCGCGGGCGTCCCAGAGGGCGCGGACGAAGGCGTCGTCGTGAACGAGATCGTCCGTAGGCATCGCGGAGTAGCCGGGAAACGCCGCCTCCACGGCGTCGTGATGCATCGCGATGTCGGCGATGAAGTTGGCCCATGCCCCCTGGTCCCCGGAGAGGTCGGCCGCAGTGGGGGCGGTGTCGTAGCCGTCGTCGATGACAAGTGCGCGATCGATGCCGCGCGTGGCGAGAAGCTCGAGAAGGGTCACGCTCGTGCCGAGTCCGGTAATTCAAGGGTGAACTGGTTGAGGCGGCCGGTTGTGGCGTCGGCGGGGCCGCCTAGCGTCAGCGTGCCCCCTAGGTGCGCCGCGCACTCCCTGGCGATGAAAAGACCAAGTCCGCGTCGCCGAGACCGGTCCTTCTGCGACCAGAACGGCCGGAAGACCCGTTCGGCATTCTCCGCGGCGACGCCCGGGCCATTGTCGGCGAAGGTCAGCGAGACAGGGTCGGAATCCAAGGTGACGGTGATCGCAGGCTCGTATCGGCTCTCCCGCTTCTGACGCATCTCCATCCAATAGATCGAATTGGAGATGAGGTTCTCAAGGATCTGCACGATCATGCCCTTGACGGCCCTGATCTTCAGCGGCTGCTGACCTCCGACGATCCGGAAGTCCACGGCGTGCCGCCTGAACTGCGAGGCATGACCCTCCTCCAGGTCGCGCAGCAGGGCGACCAGGTCGAACACCTCGGTTCGCTGGCGACCCGATACGCTCAGCGGGTCGAGCACGCGCAGGCGCTTGCTGACGCTCTTCATCTCTGATCGAAGAGTGTCGAGGCGGGCGCGGACGGCGACCGGCAGGTCGCGGCCCTTCAGGCCCTCCAGCGCCTCGAGCGCGGTCTCGGACGAGCGTGCGAGTTCGTGCGCGACGACCTCGACCATCAGCCCGACGCCGGCCATCTGCACCATCTGCCGCCCGTCGGCCTCGACCTCCTCAATGCGCTTCTGCGCGCGCTCGGTGAGCTCGCGGAACTCGAGAAACGCCTGTTGCAGGTCGTCCACCAGCTCCGTCTCATCCTTGGGGACGAGCCTCCTAATGCGCCGGATCGCGGCGGAGGCGCGCTCGTCGAGCCGCTTCACTTCCTCCTTGACGTCGCCGAGGTCGATCGGTTGGGCCTTGTGACGTCGCTCCACCTCGCGGAGGAAATCCCACAGCAGCGTCTGGATGATGTGCTGAAGCACGCGCACGAGAACCTGCTGTTCTGGCGTCTCGCGCAGGCCTTCGCGGTTGGTCTGGTCGACTAGCTTCGGGTTGGTCAGGCGGCCGATCCGGACCCGGCCGACGAACTGCGTCTTGTTGAGGGTGTAGCCTGGGCGGCCGAGAGCCCTGCGATCTAGGCCGAGCCAGTCGTCCATCTCGTCACCGTAAGGGAAAACGCGGAAGGCGTCGCGGAACATCATGCTGCCGGACCAGCGCCGCTGCAATTCGCGGAGGGTGCGCTGATCGCCGTTAGACCCGGCGGGGCCGCGGCGGCGGCGGTTGTACCAGTGCGCCTCGAACGAGAACGGCCCCACCTGCGTCAGCGCGGACGCGGGCAGTTCGTCGTCCTTCCCGATCAGCACGCCGTCGAGGTCGGGGAGCGTCAGCGTCACGACTTCCCGCTCCCGGGGGTGCGGAAAGCCGAGGTCCCGCGCTTCCAGCGTGCAGCGCAGCACGGGCTCGCCGGCCTCAAAGGTGTAGTCGGCATTGACCGTCGCGTGCGCCATCTCGAGGAGGGCGCGGTCCATCCAGGGAATGGTGACACGGGTGCCATTCCAGTGAATCGCGATGCGCGGCCGGCCCTTCGGATCGACAAACGGGTCTGTGAGTCGGGAGAACTCGAGCGTCGCCATCTCCTCGACGCGGCGTTGCGTCCAATCCTCCGTCAGGTCTGCGATCGTTAGCGTGGTGCCGCTCCACCCCGCGGCGGACTTCGCGCCCCCGGCCTCGGGCGCGAGCGCGATGTCCTCCACCATGGCGCCGACCTCGCCGAAGCGCCGCCAGTCGATGTCCAGCACGTTGAGCGTGGAGTCGTCCGCCTTGGCCGTCTCGACGCGGAGGCGTTCCCCCAGCCGCATCGCTGACAGCCGCCCGATGCCCTTCTCACCGAGGTAGGGTGTGCGTTCCGCTGATGAGGCGATCGCCTCATCAATCGCGTTTTTTCTGCTCGGGGTGCCTATCACGAGGTAGTTCTGCCGGAGGTCGTCGAGCGACATGCCCGATCCCGCGTCGGCGACGGTGACCGTGTTGCAGGAGCGGTAGGCCTCGTCGAGCGCCTTGAGGAAGTCGGTGTGGCCTGAGGCTTCGGCGGTCAGCCCCCTGATCCGATCAAGCACGGCGCCACTGGCGGTTTGGTCGAGGCTTTTCTCGAGCTCCCCACGGATCTCGTCGATGTCAGCGTCCGGTAGGCGGGCGCTCGCGCGCAGGCGGAGGTAGGTGTTCCGCCGTAGCGGAACGTCGAACCGGATCTCCACGCCCGTCTTCGACGCTGCGTCGAAGGCATTCTTCACCAATTCGTAGAACGCGATTATGTCGGAGCTTATTAGCTCGGAACCGAGCTCGAGCACGGTCCTAGCCGAAATCCGGAATCCTTGGGCGGGCAAGGGTGGTGCAATGCTCATCGAAGTGAGTAAAGGGCCGCGGGCTCAATTGCGCAAGGCGGCGCGGACATTTCGACTGGAAGCGGTCCCAACGTGTCGTCGGCGTGCTTCGCGATTTAACAATGCGTCCTGTGATCTTGCCGGCCACCGTCCCCGGTAGCCGCCGGACAGCAGTCGCCAATCCGCGCCGAAAACGGAAGCTGAACGAGTGTCTGAATTCCGGAAGCGCTAAGGGCGGCGTAAACGTCCGGGAATGGGTCCTCGCTGCCGCCGCCGATCAACATCGGATCTGCGGCGCCAATTTCCTAGGCCGCCAAAACCAGAGCTTGTCACTTGCTTGACACCACGTTTGCATGCCGGGCGAACCATCGCCAAGAACCGTGATCTCGAATGTAGATGTTGGTGTAGCGGCGTTTGAGCGGAACGACACCGTAGGTACGCCCGAGTTCGCTCTGAGCGATGGGCGTAAAAACCTCGCTCCCCATGACCACCCCAACGTCGCCGCTCACGCTGACGCTCTCTACCGTCCGCTCGAAATCTTCGGCGCCGATCTGGCCGTTGCGCATCATTGCCAGGAACTGCTCCCGGGTAAGCACGTGGTTGGTCGGCGCGTTAATTGTCAACCTTGGCGCGGCGAGCGCGGTCAGCCGTGCAACATCCGCCTTCGCAACCATGTCCTTTTGTTCAAGATCTAGCCTTGCCAGAGCGGCTTCGCTGTTGCCGGCATCGTTCGACCGCGCAACGGACGCCGCTGAAGTGGCTACACCCAGCAAGATCATCGGACCAGATAGTACGCTGCGCATGAGTGACCTCCAAATGCTACCTACGCTTCCTGCATCCGAACGCTGCGCTAAGGCAAACTCACGATGACAGCCGCCCTACTAGGTTGCTCTTCATGCTGCGACGGCGATGAGTGAGCGGCTAATTTTGGGAAACGCCCGGCGCAGCTCGAACGACTGCAACTGGGTCCTGTATATCTGATTGCGAGCGATCGTTGGGACGAGGATTAGCGGCGACACGTCAGCAACGAGTGGGCAGCCCTGCAGACGTTCGCTACTCCCGTCGCGTAGCGTGGAGGATGACGTCCACCGTCTCCTCCGGCATGTCCCACATCGGAAAGTGGCCACTGGACTCAAACCAGTGCAGTTCCGCGGAAGGGAACGCAGCCTTCGCCCGCGCCGCCTGCCTCGGGAGGCAGAGCCTGTCGTGTCTGCCCCATCCGATCACGATCCTGCCGGTGCGATCAGCAGCGGGTCCGATCTGCTCGGGTCCCGTCGCAAGATCATGAACCAACGCATCGAATGTCGGTGTCGTACTCAGACTGATCAGCTCGGTTGCTACGATTGGCGGATCGAGCGCCCACGGATGCGTAGACAATTGGGCCAACAGTACCGTGCGCGATGCCGGGTTACGACTCAGCATCGGCAGGCTAGGGCGAATTGCTCGCAGCAAGCGGCCCGAGACGCCGATCGTGATTTTGAAAAAGGTGCGCTCCCAACCACGCCAAAACCCACCCGGATCGAGCGCGACGACATTCCCGACAACGCCGCGGCGGGACAACTCCAGCACGATCCGTGCGCCCATCGAGCTGCCGACCACATCGATTCCGACCAAATTGTTATCGACGATGTATCGCTCGACGCTGCTGACCAGGCCGTCGAAGGTGCCGCTGTCGTGTTGTGCCGGAGTAGCGCCATGTCCGGGCAGGTCGATCGCAATTATCGCTCGAGCGACGCTGAGGGCATCCAGAACGGGGCTCCACGATCGCCAGCTTCCGCCCAGACCGTGCACAAGTAGCAGTTTAGGCCCAGTGCCTTGTTCAGTCTGGTGCATATTGTCCCAATCTTGTTACCTGGAGCGGCTCGACGATTGCTACCTGTGCGTGGCGTCAATCGATTGTAGGCCCTCGTGACGGGATATCTGCCAGCGAACGTGGCTCGTGTATTGGGCAGCCGTTGTGCGATCCGCGATAGGCAACCGACTGCTCGTAGACCGGGCGCCGCGATCGGTTGATCCCGCCGAGCGGCTGGAAGGCGGCTAGGCCGTGCCACGGGCT
>CAXTDA010000192.1:0-5500 GCA_964242935.1 uncultured Burkholderiaceae bacterium
CCTCCCGACCGCTTGCACTACACGGTCGAGCAGGCGTTGGACAGGACATCTTGACGGACCTCCCGCGGGCGTCGTGGGAAGCTCGTCACTGGCTGGCTATGCAGAGGCGGTCGATCGTGCGTCGCTGGAGACCGGAGTACCCACGGCTGCCTTTCCTTCCTCCGGCGCCAGCCCGGCGCCTTTGAACGTCTTGGACCGAAGATACAGATACTCCATCCCTTCATCGTGTCCGCAGAGCGCCTCGGCAACGAGATTGGACATCGCACGTGCATTGTCATCGCCGCAATCGAGAATCCGGTCGACGAATTGCAGCAACTCCTCCAGGATCGTGTTTTCCAACGGGAAACCGGCGTCCCGGCCGTACAGCACGATCCCGCGCCCGCTGGCCATGCCTTGGCAAAGCCTGGCCACAAGATCGGCGCGTACCCGGAAGTCGTGATCAAGGCCGACCTGGATCTCGTGTTCACGGTGAATCTTTTCCAAACCGCGAAAATCGATCGTTTCGACCGGATCCGCTTCGTGGGCTTCGCCGGTCGCCCGGGCAGACCGCGCCAGGGAAAACAATACAGCGAATGCGGCAAAGGCAAAAACCAGAACTCGCAAGATGAATTGATGGCTGCAACGGTTTTCATACTGCTGAACGGTGAAAATCACTGCGATCGCGTCGCACTGGAATTCTTCGACAAAAGCGGCAGGGTAGCTCTCACTCACTTGACTGGACAGGTCCGCCAGGACCTGCGGCTCGGCCGCAATAACACTTTGCCAGGCGCCTGGCTTGGTCCTGAGAAAGAAGTGTCCGAGCTCATGAAATGAAACGACGGATGACATGATTTCCGCCGCTGTATCTGCTTGGTCGGAAAGCACCTGGTTCTCGGCCTTGAGAGCGAACACGGGAACCATGCAAACCTGCTCGAACAGCAAAGTCTCCAGAAGCAAGGCGCGTGACCCGATACTGTTGTGCGCATGATAGAACTGCTCGGCGAAAAACTTCTTGAAGTTGTGGGCGAGCAGCGCGTCGAGCAACTGTTGCCGGTCTTGATGTTGACAGTAGAGCCAGCACAGGACCAGATTGTAGGCAAACGACGACAGGTAAGTGTTATGAATGAGAATCAAGCCGTGTGTTTTCGACTCGATCAGGTTTGCATCGATCTGTTCGTGATAAAGGTTGATGTAATGAAAGCCATCGGCGAGTTGCGCAGACGGATCGATGAACGAACTGGAATGGGCATGCTTGACGAACTTCGCCCCACGCCGCGCCCTCGCAACGGTTTCCAGAACGGTTCCTCGCACGCTCATTTTTTCCCGACCGCCTTTACCGCAGACTTGAAATGCGGCGAGGCAAGAAGCGCCTCCACGTCTGCCGGACTGTAGCCCTTCAATACGATCTTTTTCGAGCCGATCTCGAAGGTGGTCTTCGGAGTCGCCATTCCCTTTCTGGCGAGAAATGCGAGCAAGCGGCCAATCGTCGATCTGCTCAGCGTGGTCAGAACCGTAACGACGTCTGCGCCCCCGAACGCGTGCGACTGCAGGATTTCATCGTCCTCGAACACTTCCTCGAGCGCCGCAAGCGTGTCGCGATCACCGGTCTGAAACAGGATAGCGATCGGGATTTCGTCGAAATCATCTTCCATGTTGCGTCACCAATAGACGAGCCACTCGAGGGATCGAGGCGCTTCCGATATTACGAAAAGGCGCTGGAACGGACAAGCGACGCCGGAGTCTTCTTCGCTTTCGTACGGATGTCTGCAGACGGTGTCGCGTTGGCTGCCTTGATCGTTGTGACGAACCACGTCGAAGTAGGGCGGTCTCGAGCCCCCGCCAAGGCAACAAAAAACCCGCACGAGCAGCGCCGGTGCGGGTTTGCGAAAGAAGTGGTGGCGGATCAGGGACTCGAACCCCGGACCTGCGGATTATGATTCCGTCGCTCTAACCGACTGAGCTAATCCGCCACGCGAACCGCGAATTATGGCGACGAAGGTTCGGACGGTCAAACCGCCTGGAAAGGGGGCCGCCGGCCCTCGGCCCTCGACAGTTCGCAGGCCCTCTTCCGCTGTCGCGGCCCGCCGTCGTTCGTCGCGGCGTGATGCAGTGCGTGGTCGCGCAGGCGGTACGCAAGCTCCGTTCAAGAGCGGGCTTCCGACGACCGCGACTGCACGTCGTCGGCCTGCGCTGCAGGACCGATGCCGCCGACCACGGGGTGCCGAACGGCATCGCGGACGAGCCATTGGGCGATCGCGAACGTGAAGAAGACCAGCAGGTCAGCGAAGGCGCGCGTCTCGGTGACCTGACCGACGACGAAGATCAGCGCGAAGCCGAGGCATCCGGTCACCGCCCAAGCGGGGTGGGCGGGTCGTCCCCTCAGCAACGACCAGGCGGTCGTCGCGAAGCAGGCCATCAACGGCAACAGCGCCGGCCACTGCCATGGCTTCAGCAGCGCGTGCACGTTGTAGCCGATGCGCGTGCCCTCGTCGGTCGGCAGGTGCGACAGCGCGACGTACAGGCCGACCTTGACCGCGAGCCAGATCGCCGACAGCACGACGACCGGCACGACGATGCGACGGATCGAGCGCTGCAGCAGGCCGTCGATCGCGATGAACGCGATCACGAGGAAGACCGACTCGCGGTTGACCGTCGCGACGGCGAACAGCGGATACAGCAAGCCCCATCGCCGCTTCAGATAGCACAGCAGGCAGGCCTGCGCGAACGCCATCGACGGGACGTCGTACGGCAGGATGAACGCGACGTTCGGGTTCAGGCAGAAGAAGAAATAAGCCATGCCGATGTACAACGCCACTGCGATGCGGACGTGCGTCGTCTCGCGGAAGACCTCGCGCGCGATCGCGACCATCAGGCCGCACGACGCGCTGAACGCGACCACGTTGATCGCCAGATAGGCCGCCGCGTCCGGGGTCCACAGGTAGGTCGGCAGTCGGGCCAGCACGGCGCGTGCGGCCGGCGACGAGAACAGCTCGATCAGGACGCCCATCACCGGGGCCATCAACACCCGGTACTGGTACGGCCGCTTCTCGTGGAAATGGGTGTAGGCGTCGGCGTCGAGGTACGTCCTGCCGACCTGCTGCAGGCACAACGCGAAATGAAAGGCGAGCAGGACGGCGAGCAGCATCCACGCCATCGACATCAGCCGCGACGACGCGGCGGTCGAACGGAACGGGATCGGGGTCGCGGTCACGCCGGTTTCGCGGGGACCGCCGCGGCGGCGGGACCGGACGACGGACGCAGCGTGGGCAGCAGCCGCGTCAGGGCCACGACCCCGAGCGCCACCGCGAACCACAGGGTCGTCAGCCGGAGGAACACGGTCGCGGCGATCGCGATCGGAGCGCTGCCGCCGCGCCAGATCAGCAGCGCGGTCATCGTCGCCTCGGTCCCGCCGAGTCCGCCCGGCATGAAGCTGAGCGCGCCGGCCAGCATGCTGATCGCATAGGTGAAGAACGAGAACGTCGGCGAGACGTCGACCCCGAGCAGCCCTAACAGCAGATGCAGGCCGAAGGCTTCGGCCGACCAGGCGACGAGACTGAGGACGGTGGCCGCGGCCAGGATGCGCGGCTGGTGGCAGCGCCGCGCGCTGCGCAGCAGCCGGAACACGAGGCGGAGCGTCGCCGCCACGCGACCGGGCCGTCCGTCCACGACCTGCTGCCAGCGCATCAGCAGCCGATCCTGCAGCATCAACAGGAACGCGACGCCGATGAGGAGCAGCCCGATGCCGATCAGGAGCCGCAGCGGCGGATAGATGTTCCAGCCGAAGCTGCAGAGGATCGCGACCGCGAGCAGGTCCGACAGCCGTTCGCTGACGAACGCCGCGCCGCTGTGCGCGAGGTCGACGCCGCGCGTCTTCAGGAACAGCGAACGGACCGCCTCGCCCACCTTGCCCGGCGTCGTCGTCAGCGCGAATCCGGCGATGTAGATCAGCAGGCTCGGTCGCCAAGGTTGCGGATGCCCGAGCGCCTTGAGGTACAGCTGCCAGCGCACGAAGCGCATC
Source organism: uncultured Burkholderiaceae bacterium (assembly GCA_964242935.1). Lineage (GTDB taxonomy): Bacteria > Pseudomonadota > Gammaproteobacteria > Burkholderiales > Burkholderiaceae_D > CAHJXF01. The sequence goes on from CAXTDA010000192.1 coordinate 3,998, forward strand.
GCGTAGTTGAGGCACGAGAGCCCGAGCAGCATCGCGGCGCCCGCCGCGCCGGCCCGCGCGGCGGCCGCTGCCACGTCGCGCCAGCCGCCCCAGAGCGAGAACGCGAGGTAGCCCAGCGCCGCAACGACGACCGATGCCAGCAGCGCTCGCCACTGGTTCGGGCCGATCGCCGGGACACCGTCGACCGCGCTCAAGACAGCCACGCCGTCGTCACGACGATCCGGCCGACCGTCGTCGCCGGCAGGCGCCGGTCGCGTGCGGTGTCTCGACCCATTCCGCGGCGCTTCAACGGGGATGGATCGCGAGAGATGTCGTGCACGACCGGCGGCATCGTGGAGATCGGTTGGTCGGTACCGTGCGATCGGAGGGTCTCGGGGCTCACGGTGTAGGGCGAATGAGACAGCACGGCGCACCCGGTGGCGGCGAGGAATGGATCGAGCAGCGGAGATCGTACTGCGCGCGGACCTTGCGGGTCGACGAACGATCGAGACGTCGGGCGCGAACGCGCACGGACGGCGAGGCAAGGAGCAGGGCCTTGCCGCCAAATCGAAGCAAGCGCCGTTCCCGTGGTCCGAACGGCGGCCGGAAGTCGGCCGCCGCGCGGTCCGCGCCACGCATCGACAGGCGTAGTATCCGGCGATGCTCGAAGACGTGGTCCGTCCGCTTTCGGGTGTCGCATGAGCGACCCCCGCCGCCGTTGGCTCGTATTGCTGCTCGCGGTCTGCTGTCCGGTCGCCATGGCGGCGCTCGATCCGGACGAGCGCGCGGAGCGTTGGTGGGATGCGTCGCGTGCCGACCGCATCGGCTTCTCGGACCGCGCCGCGGCCCGGTGCAAGTCACGCAGCTGCGATTCATTGCAGATCCGGTCGTGCCTCAACGACGCGTTGAAGCCGCCGGTCTCGGCCGCCGTCCGCGGCAAGACGCTCGCCGAGGTGACCGCCGGCTGCATCGCGACGTTCAACGCGAAGCCCTGACGCCTGCCGGACGCATGACGTGAAAAAGCCCCGCCGCGGCGGGGCCCTTCCAGGGAAACGGCCGATCAGTTGGCGTAGATGTCGACGTCCTTCGTCTCGCGCACGAACAGCGTGCCGATGACGAGCGTGATCACCGCGATCACGATCGGGTACCAGAGTCCCGAGTAGATGTTGCCCTTGTACGCGACCAGTGCGAACGCGATCGGCGGCAGGAAGCCCCCGAACCAGCCGTTGCCGATGTGGTACGGCAGCGACATCGACGAATAGCGGATGCGCGTCGGGAACATTTCGACCAGCATCGCCGCGATGGGACCGTAGACCATCGTCACGTAGATCACGAGCACGAACAGCAGCAGCCAGACCATGAACTTGTTGATCTGCGTCTCGTCGGCCTTGGCCGGATAGCCGGCGGTCTTGATCTCCGTGGCCATGGTCTTGTTGAAACCGGCCGCGGTGGCCTTGAAGGTCGCGGCGTCGAGCGGGCCGCCTTCGAAGCTCGGGATCACCTTGTCGCCGATCCTGACCTGCG
>CAXTDA010000192.1:5600-7361 GCA_964242935.1 uncultured Burkholderiaceae bacterium
TCGAGCGGGCCGCCTTCGAAGCTCGGGATCACCTTGTCGCCGATCCTGACCTGCGCCACCGAGCCGGCGGGCGCGGGTTCGATCGTGTACGACACCGAGGCCTTGGCCAGCACCGACGTCGCCAGATCGCACGAATCGGAATAGGTCGGCTTGCCCGGCTTCGCGAAGGCCTCGAACTGGAAGTGGCAGCTGTTCGGATCGGCGACGACGACGACCGGCGCCTTCTGCTGGGCCGTCTCGAGCGCCGGGTTCGCGTAGTGCGTGATCTGCTGGAAGATCGGGAAGTAGGTCAGCGCCGCGAGCAGGCAGCCGGCCATGATGATCGGCTTCCGCCCGATGCGGTCCGACAGCGTCCCGAAGATCACGAAGAACGGCGTGCCGGCGAGGAGCGCGAGCGCGAGCAGGATGTTGGCCGTCGCGTTGTCGACCTTCAGCGTCTGCGTCAGGAAGAACAGCGCGTAGAACTGCCCGGTGTACCAGACCACCGCCTGCCCGGCCGTCAATCCGACCAACGCGAGGATGACGATCTTGAGGTTGCTCCACGTGCCGAACGCTTCGGTCAGCGGCGCCTTCGACAGCTTGCCTTCGGACTTCATCTTCCGGAATGCCGGCGACTCGTTCAGCGAGAGGCGGATCCACACCGAGACCGCGAGCAGGATGATCGACACGCCGAACGGGATGCGCCAGCCCCAGTCGGCGAATTTCTCCTCGCCCATCGACGTGCGCGTGAGCAGGATCACGATCAGCGACAGGAACAGGCCGAGCGTCGCCGTGGTCTGGATCCAGCTGGTGTACGCGCCGCGCTTGCCCTGCGGCGCGTGTTCCGCCACGTAGGTGGCCGCGCCGCCGTACTCGCCGCCGAGCGCGAGGCCCTGGATGAGACGGAGCGCGATCAGGATGACGGGCGCCGCCATGCCGATCGACGTGTACGACGGCAACACGCCGACGATGAACGTCGAGATGCCCATCAGCAGGATCGTGATCAGGAACGTGTACTTGCGTCCGACCAGGTCGCCGAGGCGCCCGAAGACGATGGCGCCGAACGGGCGGACCGCGAAGCCGGCCGAGAACGCCAGCAGCGCGAAGAGGAACTGCGATGTCTCGTTCAGGCCGCTGAAGAACTGCTTGCCGATGATCGCGGCGAGCGACCCGTACAGATAGAAGTCGTACCACTCGAACACGGTGCCGAGCGACGACGCGAAGATCACCTTGCGCTCTTCGCTCGTCATCGGCGCTGCTATGGGGTACGCCGCGATGTTTGCTGCCATGACTCCCTCCGGATGTGGTGCCGGCCAAACGGTCCGACCGGGCGATCGCGGGGAAGCATATCGCCTGCAACAATGAAAAACTATTGTTTGCGACGCGCTGGGTGCAATGAGCGGTCCAAAGGTGTTTCTGTAAGGGATTTTGTGCGGGAAAACCCCTAAGCATCAGTTGTTTATCGGTCAATCGCCGCGATCGGGCGGAGCCGCATCCCGGGTCGGTGAACGACCGCTCGAGCGCCGACTCGCTCGCATCATCCATCTCGCCGATGCGGCCGGTCGGGTCGGGTCGTTAGAGTATATTCATGGACGCACGCGGGAGGCCGAACAGCGGTGACGGGCGCTCCATTCAAGAGGATTCCATGGAAGAAAGAACGGCCAAAGGCCAGGCTGCCGACAAGAACGGCGCCGGCAGCGACAAGAGCAAGGCGCTCGCCGCCGCGTTGTCGCAGATCGAGAAGCAGTTCGGCAAGGGCTCGATCATGCGGCTCGGCGCCGG
>CAXTDA010000193.1:0-7358 GCA_964242935.1 uncultured Burkholderiaceae bacterium
TCGTCGCGGCCGACGGCATGGACGTCGCGATCATGGGCTTCCTCGCGCCGTCGATCCTGCAGGAGTGGGGCGTGTCGCGTGCCGCGTTCGGGCTCGTGATGAGCGCGGCGCCGATCGGCCTGGTGCTCGGCGCGCTGGTGGCCGGTCCGTCGTCGGACCGCCTCGGCCGGAAGACGGTGCTGATCGCATCGGTGTTCCTGTTCGGCCTGTTCACCGTCGCGTCGTCGTTCGCAGAGAACCTGACGCAGATGGCGGTGCTGCGCCTGCTGACCGGCCTCGGCCTCGGCGCGGCGATGCCGAACACGACGACGCTGCTGTCCGAGTACGTGCCGACCCGTTCGCGATCGCTGCTGATCGCGATCATGTTCACCGGATTCAACCTCGGCTCCGGCATGGTCGGCTTCGTCGCGGCCTGGCTGATCCCGCACTACGGCTGGCGCTCGGTGCTGCAGTTCGGCGGCGGGTTGCCGCTGATCCTGGTGCCCTTCCTCACGGTGCTGCTGCCGGAGTCCGCGCGCTTCATGGTGGTCCGCCGCCATGCGGCCGAGCGGATCGGCAAGGTGCTCGGGCGCGTGGTCGGCACGCGCTTCGCGGCCGGTACCGAGTTCGTCTCGCCGGAGCCGCCGGTCCAGGCGAAGGCGCCGGTCCGCGTGCTGTTCTCGGCAGGCTACGGGACGATGACCGTGTCGCTGTGGATCACCTATTTCATGGGCCTCCTGGTCATCTACCTGATGACCGGCTGGCTGCCGACGCTGCTGAAGGACGCCGGCCTGCCGATCTCGGCCGCGGCGAACCTGACCGCGATGTTCCAGATCGGCGGGACGGTCGGAGCGATCCTGGTCGGCTGGGCGATGGACCGTGCGCGGCCGACGCGCATCATCGCCGCGGCCTATGCGGCGGGCGCCGTGTGCATCCTGGTTCTCGGGACGATGGGGCCGCTCGCGGCGTCGATCGTGCTGGTGGTCGCCGCGGCCGGTTTCTGCATGAGCGGCGCGCAGACCGGGCTGAACGCGTTCGCGCCGAGCTGCTATCCCACGATGGCGCGCGCGACCGGCGTCAGCTGGATGCTCGGGATGGGGCGCTTCGGCAGCATCCTCGGCTCGAGCATCGGCGGCGTGCTGCTGTCGCTCGGCTGGGGCTTCACCGCGATCATCTCGCTGCTCGCGATCCCGGCGCTGATCGCGGCCATCGTCGTGCTGAAGGCCCGCACCGCGACGACCGAGCATGCGCCGGCCGAGACCGAGGCCGAGCCGCAGCTCGCGCACGTCTGACGGCTTCGACAAGCTCGCCGTGATTCCGCCGCTCCGCGTCCTCTCGTCGATGGCGACCCGCACGTTGCTCGCCGACCTCGCCGATCGGTGGCATGCAGGCGGCGGGGCGCCGCTCGCGATCGAATCGGTCGGCGGCGTCGATGCGGCGCGACGCGTCGCTTCGGGCGAGTGCTTCAATGCGATCGTCCTCGCATCGGACGCGATCGACCGTCTCCTCGCCGGCGGTCATGCGGTCGCCGGCACGAAGGTCGATCTCGTGCAGTCGCAGGTCGCGATCGCGGTCCGGCGCGGCGCTGTTTACCCGCTGATCGATAGCGAGGATGCGCTTCGCGACGCGGTCGTGGCAGCACGGCGGGTTGCGATCTCGACCGGCCCGAGCGGCACCGCGCTTCGACGGTTGTTCGCGCGTTGGCACGTCGACGACGCGCCGGGCGGTCGCGTCGTCGAGGCACCGGCCGGCGTTCCGGTCGGCCGCCTGATTGTGGAAGGGTCCGCGGACCTCGGCTTCCAGCAGCTGAGCGAGTTGCAGGCGCTGCCCTGCGTCGAGGTGGTCGGCACCATGCCGCCGGGCCTCGAGATTGTGACGACGTTCAGCGGCGTCTGCGGCACCCCCGCGGAGACCGCGCGAGCGCTGCTGGCGTTCTGGAACGCGCCCGAGGTCGACGACGTGAAGCGTCGTCATGGGATGACGCCGGTCGCCGCGACCAGCGAACGATAAGCAAGACGCTCGCCGCCGCGGGCGGCCGCGGCGCTGTCCCGTGGTACCGCGCTTCGACGGTCAGGCGGTCACCGAAGGCGGCGACTGGGGACTCGTCGTCCTGAGACCGTTGTGAATCATGTTGGTGACGCAGTCGTCGACGTGCTTGACCAGCGTGATCTGCGCGCCCTGCCAGTCGCGCGACAGCGCGCACGTCAGCAGGCGCCGATGCTCCGAACCCGCGACCTCGCCGCGAAAGATCGCCGCGATCAGCTGGTACCGCAGGTACTTGTCGTAGATCGCCGCGTGCAGATCCAGCAGCACCTTGGACCCGCAGTTGGAAATGAGAGCGTGATGAAACGCCCAGTCGTATCCCTTCCACGCTTCCGTCTGCGTACGGTCGCCGGCGGCGATGCGCTTTTCCAGCGTCGCCAGCTTGTGGTGGGCCGCGACCACGCGACCCTCCCATTCGATGTCGCCGGCCAGGAACGACTCCTTGAGCGCGTGGCATTCGAGCAGCTGTCGCAGCTGAGCCACTTCGCGGAGGTCGGTCTCTGAGATCGGGGCGACCTCGAAGCCGCGCGAGCCTTCGGCCAGGACGAAGCGCTCGGACGCCAGGCGCGCGAGGATTTCACGCAGCGTGCTCACGCCGACCTCATACGCATCCTTCATCGCATCGAGCTTGAGCCGCTGCCCGGGGCGGAGCCGCCCGAAGACGATGTCCGACCGTATCCGCCGGTAGGCCTTTTCGCCGACGGTGTCGCTTTCGGTCGCGTCGTTGCTCACACGGATTCCCCAGGTCAGCGGGCGCAGTGTCGCCCTCCGGAATCATAGCGATGCGGGCGCCCTCAAAAAACTGTTGCAACGACTGCGAGTGCGACGATACTCTGACGACTGCAATATCCTCCGACGATTCGAAGATGATCCGTTCACTCGTTCGATGACTTCCGTGGCATCCGAGCGCTCGATCTATGTGTTGAACGGGCCGAACCTCAATCGACTCGGTCAGCGCGAACCCGAGATCTACGGGACGGCATCGCTCGCCGACGTCGAGCGGCTCTGCCGTGAGGCGGCCAGGCAGCGTCCCCTCGTCTTTCGGCAATCGAACCGCGAGTACGAGTTGGTCGACTGGATCCACGAGGCGATCGACCAAGGCAGTGGAATCGTCATCAATCCCGCCGCCTACTCGTTCACGTCGATCGCCATCCTCGACGCGTTGAAGATGTTCGGCGGCCCGATCATCGAGCTGCACATCTCGAACATCCATCGCCGGGAAGACCATTACCACCGTTCGTTCGTATCGAAGATCGCCACCGCCGTGATCGCCGGTCTCGGTCCCCTCGGTTATCCCCTCGCCGTCCAGGCGCTGATCGCCATCGAAGCGAACCGTCAACCGCACTGAACAAGATCGCGCTCCCGGTCCGCAGCGACACGGGAGCCACGCGCGTACCGACCGACGAGACACGCCGGGAGACCAGGATGGCGAGCACGACTGCAGAACCCGATACGACCGGGCGCGGCGACATGCCGGCGAGGGCCGTCACGGCCGCCACCATCGGGACGGCCCTGGAATGGTTCGACTTCTCGCTCTACGGCGTGGTCTCGGCCACCATCTTCCCGAAGCTGTTCTTTCCTTCGCTCGATCCGACGACCGGCCTGCTCGCGGCGCTCGCCACGTTCGGCGTCGGTCTCGCGGGGCGCCCTCTCGGCGCCGTCGTCTGCGGCTATCTCGGCGACCGGTTCGGCCGGCGCCACCTGCTGCTGGTGACGGTGTCGCTGATGGGACTGTCGTCGGTGCTGATGGGCTTGCTGCCGACCTACGAGCAGATCGGCATCGGCGCGCCGGTGTTGCTCGTCGTCCTGCGAATCCTGCAGGGCTTCGCACTCGGTGGCGAGTCGACCGGTGCGCAGTTGATGGCGTTGGAGCACGCGCCTCCCGGCTCGCGCGGGAAATACTCGGGCCTCCTCGGCGTCTGTTCGCCGATCAGCCAGATCCTCGCCAACGGCGTGCTGCTGCTCATCTCGTCGCGCATGTCGCCGGCCGACTTCGAGCGCTACGGTTGGCGCATCCCGTTCCTGCTCAGCTTCGTCCTGCTGATCGTCGCGGTCTACATCCGTCTGCGCGTGCACGAGACACCGGCCTTCGTCGCCCTGCAGCACGCCAAGGTCGCGCAGGTCTCGAGCCCGCTGCGCGATGCGATCCGGCTGCACTACCGCGACATCCTGCGACTGATGCTGGTGTTCTGCGGCCCCACGGCCCTGTTCTATCTCGTCGTCGTCTTCTCGCTCAGCTACCTCACCGGCAAGCTCGGTCTGCCGAAACAGACGGCCTTCGTGCTGCTGATGGGTGCCAACGGATGCGCGATCGTGGGTGCCCTCGCCGGCGGCCTCCTCAGCGCTCGGCTCGGCCGCCGGCTGGCGCTGGCGCTGGGCTCGCGCGTGACGCGCGTCACGCTGCTCTTCTATTTCACGCTGTTGAGCACCGGCAGCTTCGTCGTGATGATGTTCGCGATCGGCATGCTGCTCGGCTTCACCCAGTTCCAGAGCGGGATCCAGCCGGTCTACTTCGCGGAGTCCTTCCCGACCAACGTGCGCTACTCGGGATCGGCCCTCGCCTACACGGCAGCCAACCTCCTCGCCGGCGCGACGCTGCCCGCCCTGGCGGTATGGCTTATGAAGACGTTCGATGGATCGCCGCTCGGCGTCGTCGCAGTCGTCGGATGCTGGAACGCGCTGTCGCTGGCGATGATCCTGTTCGGCCCGGAGACGCGGACCAGCGACCTCAACCGGATCGACGCGCGGCAGTCACTGTCGGCCCGTTGAAGCGCACGGACACCGGACCGCTCGCCGGCGCGGGCGATGCGGTCTCTCGCTGTCCCTGCCCGTGGAATCAAAAACGCTGGCCGGCGCTCCCTCTCCTCGCGTCCGCACCAGTCGCCGTCGTCGATCGAGGAGATGCATCCGTTCGGAGGCAAAGGATGAAGCCAGTCAGGCAGCGTGGTTTTCGGAAGGGTCGAGCGTGGGGCTCGACGATCGTCGCGACAACCCTGTTTATGATCGCCCTCGTCGGATGCAATTCCGACTCGGGCGAGACGACATCGGCGCCGCCGACGGCAGTTCTGCCGGCACAGGGCGAGCTCTCTCGCGGCGAGTTCGTCGCACAGGTCTCGGATTACTTCGGCTGGCCTCATGCATCGGGTTACAACGACTACTGGAAGGTGCCACTGCGGACCTTCGCCGATGTGAAGGCGACCGACCGGTACGGCAAGGAGATCGAGAACGCCTACGAGGAGAACATCATCGCCCCGGATGCGGGCGGGAAGTTCAACCCGCAGGCCATCATGACCCGCGAGGAAGCGGCGGTGATCCTGGCGAAAGCGTTCTTTCTCACGGTGCCTTCGGACACGAGCTCGCTCAACGGCTTCAGCGACGCCGGCGCCATCTCCGCTGCGGCGAAGCCGAGCGTCGCGGCGCTGGTCGCGGGCGGCTACTTGTCCGGCCGCACCAGCTCGACCTTCGCGCCTGCCTCGGCCATCACGGCCACCGAAGCGAAGACGGCCATCGACGCGATCTCGGCCCGATCGGCCGTGGTGGTCCAGGCGATGCCGAAGCAGGCCGCTCCCTACCTGACCGTCCTTCCCGACGGCGCCGGCTCCTCGAGCACGGCGACGGTCGACGACGCGACGTTCAGGCAATTGCTCGCAGACCGCAACTACGCACCGCGTCGCTTCATCCATCTCTTCACACCGACGCAGGGCGCGACCATCTACTACACCACGGACGGCAGCGACCCGCGGACTTCGGCGACGCGCGTCCCCTACGACGTCGCGGCGACCGGCCACATCCAGGAACTGGTCGGCGACCGCTCGGGCGCCAAGGGTCCGCAGCCCTATCGCGCGGTGACCTGGAAGACGGTGGCCGTGAAGAACGGTCTGGCGGTCAGCCCGGTACGGACCTTCAAGTGGAATCTGGTGCGACCCTGGCAATCGACCTATGGCGCCGACGTCATCGACGCGGGCAACTTCGATCCGGCGCAGGGCCCGATCGTCCCGAAGGTCACGCGCATGTACAGCGACTACGAGTCGGTCCGCGCGATGAGCTGGCTGATCGAGGGGCCGCAGTCCGCGATCGTGTTCGACGCGTTGCAGACGCCATGGAACAGCCCCGACCAGACCGCGGGAACGCTCTATGACAAGGTCAGGACGCTGACGTCGAAGCCGCTCAAGCTCATCGTCGGTCACTCGCATACCGATCACGTCGCGCAGGCGCAAAACTTCCTCAACGCTGGCGTCCCGGTCTACATCAACCAGCGCGGATGGAGCGCGGCTGCTTCCTTTCTCGCGACGCGGGACGACATCAAGAAGGTGAACAACATCGAGGAGGGCGATCAGTTCGACCTCGGGACCGCCGCGGTACCGCTGAAGCTCGACGTCTGGGCGCCGCCCGGTCACGAGAACGGCCTGGTGATGCTTCAGGACAAGGTCAGCGGCTACCTGTTCGCAACGGATTTCTACGGCTGCACGCGGATGGGCACCGCGGACAACGTCAACATCTCCGGTGCACGGCAAGACCTGCTGCTGTCGATCCTGATGCAGGACTATGCCGGCTACACGCGAAACGGCGGCAAGCTGACCAGGCTCTTCACCGGCCACGACGAGTCGGCGCTGCCCGGCTCGCACGTGGCGTTGTTCCACCAGCTCCTTCAGAACATCGTCGACGAGCAGGAGGCGGCCAACAGTCCGACGTTGCGAAGCAGCGACGCGCCGCGTGCGCGGACGACGATCATCGGCGACATGTTCACCGACCTCTACGACTGGGCGGCGATCGGGATCGGCGGCACGTTCGGCGTGACCCCGTACACGTACCTGACCGCGCCCAACGCCGTGTACAGCTCGAGTCCGAGCATCGACTACACGCAGCCCAACGCGCACCTCAAGTACGGCGTGCTCGGGAACATCGAGCTGACCGGCGCGACGCTGGTGGGTACGACGGTGACCTGGGCCGCACCGAACGCGCAGGTCGTCTTGTCCGACGGATCGCTCTGGCCGACGTCGGGGCCGGTACCGAACAGCCTGCGGAACAAGTTCAACCCCTGGGTCTTCGCGTACCAGATCAACGTGCCGACGGGGACGACCAGCATCGGCGTCGCCCCCATCCCGCTGTCGAGCAAGGTGAAGCAGATCACCGTCAACGGGAACGCCGTCCTCCCCCGAACGTCGGTCCCCGTCACCGTCGGAAACGGAACCGTGATCACGATCGTCGTCACGGCGCCCGACGGAACGACGAGCGAGACGTACAGGCTGACGGTCGTGTCCGGGTAGCGACGGCTGCGGTCTTCACCGCCGGCGCCTCGGGTCGAGACCCGACCGCCGGCCGCGGCGTCCCACTCC
>CAXTDA010000194.1:0-7346 GCA_964242935.1 uncultured Burkholderiaceae bacterium
GCCGAGCCGCTCGGCGAGCTCGGCCGGCATCAGCGGCATGTTCCCGGTGCGCAGCTCGGCGAGGATCGCCTCGCGCTCGGGGATCTGGTATTCGAAGCGAGCCGCCGCCTCGTCGGGCGTCTGCCGCAGAGCCTTCGGCGGCCGCGAGGAGCGCGCACGCGGCGCGGGGACAGCCTCGGCAACGCCCTCGACGACATCGCCGTCCGGCGTCGGGACGACGGCCTCGGCGACTTCGACCGTCGCGGGCGGCGGATCCGTTGCGGGCGCCGCCTCGGGCGGTTCGTCGGTGGCCGGCGACGTGCGCCTGGTCTCCACTTGTTGCATCGGCATCGCGGCGCTGAGGAGCGCGGCGGTAGCACGCGAGCGGGTGCCGCGTGCCGGTTTTTCGTTTGACAAATCGGTCTTTCTGATTAAACTGCGCCACTCGTCAGAACGGACGCATGGTTATTTCGCTTCCCCTGCCGCGCCCAGATGGCGGAATTGGTAGACGCACTAGGTTCAGGTCCTAGCGCCGGCAACGGTGTGGAGGTTCGAGTCCTCTTCTGGGCACCATTCTAAAGGTTCGCGAAGCGAACCTTTTTTCATTCCAGGTTTGCCCAGAAAGAAGAGCGCCTGCGCGCTCTTCGTGAGGACTCGAAAGGTTGCGCTTGCAAGCGCAACCGGGGTCGCGCGCAGCGTGACCGAGTCCCCTTCTCTTCAACATCCAGGGTCGCGCAGCGCCCCTCACTTCTGCACCATTCTAAAGGTTCGCGAAGCGAACCTTTTTTCATTCCAGGTTTGCCCGAGAAGAAGAGCACCAGCGCGCCGCTATCTCGATCCCCGCCGGATCCACGCTTCGAGTTGCTGCGGCCGCAGCGAGTCGTACTCCTCGAACGGCTGGTGGATCCACGGGTTGTTCGGCAGGTGCTCGACATAATAGTCGGGCTCGGTCTTCGACGATCCCTTCCACCAGATCACCGCGGTCCGCACCTCGGTTACCTCCGGGAAGCGCTGCTTCAGATGCGCCTCGACGCGGTCGAGCGTGAGCCCGGAGTCGACGAGATCGTCGACGATCAGCACGCGCCCGCCGAAATCGCCGCGACTGATCGTGATGTACTTCGCGATATCGAGGTCGCCCTGCTTGGTCCCGGCATCCTCGCGGTAGGAGCTCGTCGACAGGATCGCGAGCGGCAGGTCGAAGATGCGGGAAATCACGTCGCCGACTCTCAACCCCCCGCGGGCGAGGCACAAGATCTGATCAAACCTCCAGCCCGACTCGTGTATCGAGAGGCAAAGACGTTCGATGAGTCGGTAATAGTCGTCGTAACCCAGCCAGAGATCGGAATCGGACGAAGCTGGAAGCGTTCTCATAGTGAGCAGTAAGCAAGCACGATGGTTTTGGAGGATAGCGAAACAGTGGAGTCCAGCCGCTCATGACCCGCCGGCCTCAGTGATGAGTGGCGTCGAACGTTTCGAAGATGGAAGTCATCAGCCGATCCACCTCCTTCAGCGGCAAGTCGAGCTCTAATGCCAACTTCAAAGCCTTCTTCTGAATCACGATCAGTTCTGCCGAGGAGTCGGACAAAGATGAAAAGAATTTGAGGTAACCCCGCGATTCGCTCAAGACGTGGTGAAACATCGAGCTGTTTGATCTGAACCGCCCAGCTCCCAAGGCGCTAGTGGTTCTTACATAATACTCAAACAGTGCATCGACCGCCGAGTCCCCTGCCTCGAGTTCTCTTGTTAGTTTTCCCCATTCGTCAAATATGGCGTTAAGCACGTCCCGCACGGTTTCGACGTCACTCGACTTTACGATCATACTGTTTACGGCAAACAGCGTCGGGTCATACTCCGATGTGACGATCTCGACGCATTTTCCGCTTTCCATGCAACGCAGGCGTTGCGGGAGCCCTCCGATGAAGAGATCGCCCTCCCCACCGAGAAAGCGGTCCGCTGCCGACTCGACGTCATCCTCCCTAATCTCACACCGGGTGATATCGAAGTTGAATAGCAGCGGGCTGGCAAATCGCCAGATCGCGTCGACGCCCATCGTCATGATGACCAACCGCCGTCCCCTCCCCGCCGCCTCCGATAACAGACGATCCAGTACCCTGTTCGACTCCTCGATCGAAGTCGGCGAAGCTGCGATGCGACTCGTTCGACCGAGAATTGCATAGCCCTTGTAGAAGCACAAATTCCCCCATGACTCGATTGCACTTGGCTCCAGACTAGTGTAAGACGAGCGCCTATTGAAATAGCCGATCGCGTTGCTTACCTCGGCGACGTAACTCGGGACACGCGACCATTCCCGATGTGCGAGAACCAAGTCGGTCGACTTCAATCGATGTGCCGCCCGCTCGGCAGCCAGGAGAAAAATGGAGGAATCGATAAACCGTGAATCGGTGCAAATGACGAACTTGCGATAGTGAGTTGGGCGTAACAGGTCGAAGCGAAACAGGCGCCGGACAATAACGTTGTCACCTTCTTTCAATATGGCGCGTCCTGGCTTCCCTTGCTGAACTTGGATCCAAGCCAATACCGCCGAAACCAAGCCAAATAGTATCGCTACATCGAGTGATATCCAGTCCTTTGATTCCATTGTCTTCGGAAAAATCAACAGAACGTTTACCGGGGCATCTGTGTGTCTCAACCTACCACTTGCGCAGCCCTTTCACGCGGCGACCAAAGGGGCGCTGTAGACAACAAGTCGTTTTATTCAAACGGATGGCGAAGCACGATCGTCTCGTCGCGGTCCGGTCCGGTCGAGATCATGTCGATCGGCACGCCGCACACGTCGGCCAGCCGATCGAGATAGCGGCGGGCATTCGCCGGAAGGCGGTCAAGCTGGTCGATCCCGTAGGTGCTCTCGGTCCAACCCGGCAGCTCTTCGTAGACCGCCGCGAGCTCGCCGACGTTGGCCGCGCCGAACGGCAACAGATCCATCGACTCGCCGCGATGTTCCCCCGATTCGCAGCGATAGCCGACACCGAGCTTGATCGACTCGACGCCGTCGAGCACGTCGAGCTTCGTGATGCACAGACCCGAGACGCCGTTGATCTGGATCGAGCGCTTCAACGCCGCCGCGTCGAACCAGCCGCAGCGTCGCGCACGTCCGGTCACCGAGCCGAACTCCTTCCCCTTCTCGGCGAGATGACGGCCGACCTCGTCGAAGAGCTCGGTCGGAAACGGACCCGAGCCGACGCGCGTCGTGTACGCCTTCGTGATGCCGAGCACGTACTGCAGGCTCTGGGGGCCGACGCCGGCGCCGGCCGACGCGGCACCGGCGACGCAGTTGCTCGACGTCACGAACGGATAGGTCCCGTGGTCGACGTCGAGCAACGTGCCTTGCGCGCCCTCGAACAGCAGGTTGCGGCCGTCGGCCTGCAGCCGCGCGAGCTCGCGCGGGACGTCGGCCACCATCGGCTTCAGGCGTGGCGCGAGACGCATCGCCTCGTCGAACACCTGTTCGGCGACGATCTCGGGGCAAGCGAGATAGTGCTTCAGGACGAAGTTGTGGAAGTCGAGCACCTCGTCGAGCCGTTCGCGGAAGCGGACCGGCGTGAACAGGTCCTGCAGGCGGATCGCGCGCCGCGCCGCCTTGTCCTCGTAGGCGGGACCGATGCCGCGGCCGGTGGTGCCGATCTTCGCCTCGCCGCGCTTCGCTTCGCGGCCCTGGTCGATCGCGACGTGGTACGCGAGGATCAGCGGGCAGGCCTCGCTGATCGACAGGCGCGCGGCGACGTCGACGCCGGCCGACTGCAGCTCGTCGATCTCCCTCAGCAGGGCTTCGGGCGACAGCACGACGCCGTTGCCGATGAAGCACGGCGTGTCGGGCCGCATGATCCCCGACGGAATCAACCGCAGGACCGTCTTCTTGCCACCGACGATCAGCGTGTGGCCCGCGTTGTGGCCGCCCTGGAAGCGGACGACCGCGTCCGCGTGATCGGTGAGCCAGTCGACGACCTTGCCCTTGCCTTCATCACCCCACTGGGTGCCGATGACGACGACGTTCTTGCTCATGATGGAGACCGGATCAGGAAGGAATGCTTCGGGTAGGGAACGAGGTCGACTCGACGACCCATCCACCGTCGCGCGAGACGAGCCGACGCGCATGCTCCCCCGCATCGTCGCTCGCGGCAAGCTGTTGCACGACGACTTCGCCGCTCGTCCGCAATCGGGCGATCGCGTCGCCCAACGTCGCATCGTCGCCCCACGGCGCGACGATCGGGTTCGGCGCGCCGTCGACGACCGCGATGCGCGCGAGCTCGCGAAGGTCGAGACTGAATCCCGTCGCCGGTCGCGAGCGGCCGAACGAGAGTCCGACCTCGTCGTAGCGCCCGCCCTGCGCGATCGCGTTCGGGAAGCCGTCGCAGTAGGCCGCGAACATCGTCCCGCTGTGATAGTGGTAGCCGCGCAGGTCGGCGAGATCGATCGAGACCGAGGCCGGATCGAGCGCCGAGGCGAGCCGCTGGAGCACGTCGAGCGCCGCGGCGATGCGCGGCAGCGCCGGCAGTCGTTCCCGGGCCCGCTGCAGCGTGTCGATCCCGCCGTACAGGTCGCCGAGCGCGAGCAGCGCGTCGATGGTGGGGGTCGACAGCTCGCCCAGAAGGGCGGCCAGTCCGTCGCGAGACTTGCTCTGCAGCAGCGGATAGACGCGGTCGGCCATCATGAAGCCGCGCGGGTCGGCGGCGAGGATCGCGCGCAGGATCTCGGCGTGACCGAGGTCGAGGCGCGCCGTCTTCACGCCGGCGACTGCCAGCGTCGCGAGCAGCAACTGCTGGACCTCGAAGTCCGCCTCGATGCCGGCGTGGCCGTACACCTCGGCGCCGACCACGAACGGTTCGCGGGTGCCGGAGAGCGATCGGGGGCGCGTGTACAGCACGCTGCCGGCGTAGCAGAGGCGCGTGATCCCCGGCCGGTTCAACAGGTGCGCGTCGATGCGCGCGACCTGCGGCGTGATGTCGGCTCGGAGGCCCATCGTCCGGCCCGACATCTGGTCGACGAGCTTGAACATCTGCAGGTCGAGGTCGCGACCGGTGCCCGACAGCAGCGACTCGACGTACTCGAGCATCGGCGGCATCACCAGCTCGTAGCCGTAGCTCGCGAACAGGTCGAGGATCGCGCGGCGCAACGTCTCGATGCGACGCGCCTCGGCAGGCAGGATGTCGGCAATCGCTTCGGGCAGCGACCAGGCGGGCATGGCGGGACGGGCCGTCGATTTTTTTTCGAACGACGTTCGTCGCTCAGAACGCGTGCATCGCGAGCAGCACCATCACGCCCGAGACCACCGCCATCAAGCCGATGAAACGCAACTGGCCGTCCTCGAGCAACGTGATGCGCCGGAACGTGTTCTTCCACAACGACGGGAAGACGAGCGGGACGATGCCCTCGAGGATCAGGACGAGCCCGAGCGCGATGACGAACGACGTGCTGACGTCGGCCACTCGATCGATGATCAGCGCTTGCGGGCCGCGGACGACGCGGCGCCTTCGGGCCCTTGCAGATACTTGAAGAAGTCCGACGACGGGTCGATCACGAACAGGTCGCCCTTGCTGCGGAAACTCTTCCGATAGGCGTCGAGGCTGCGGTAGAACGCGTAGAACTCGGGGTTCGCGCCGAATGCCTGCGCGTAGATCGTCGACGCGCGGGCATCGCCCTCGCCCTTCGCACGCTCCGCATCGCGGTACGCCTCGGCGATGATGATCTCCTTCTGGCGGTCCGCATCCGCGCGGATCTTCTCGGATTCGGCGGCACCGGTCGACCGCAACTCGTTCGCGACGCGGTGACGCTCGGCCTCCATCCGCCGGTAGATCGAGTCGCTGATCTCGGGCAGCAGGTCGACGCGCTTCAGGCGGACGTCGACGACCTCGACGCCGATCTGCTTGGCCTCGTCGGCGACCTTCTGCTTGATCGCCGACATCACCTGTTCGCGCTCGCCGGAGACGACCTCGTGCGTCGTGCGCTTCGTGATCTCCTCGTTCAGGGCGGACTTGATGATCTGACCCATGCGAATCACCGCGCGGTCCATGTCGGCACCGATGCTGATGTAGTACTGCCGCGGATCGACGATGCGCCACTTCACGTACGTGTCGACGAGCACGTTCCGCTTCTCGGACGTGATGAAGCGCTCGGCCTCGGGCGTGTCGATCGTCAGGATCCGCTTGTCGAGGAACACGACGTTCTGGAACGGCGGTGGCAGCTTGAAGTGCAGGCCCGGCTCGCGGATCACGTCCTTGATCTCGCCGAAGCCGAACAGGATCGCGTAACGCCGCTGGTCGACGACGTAGAACGTCGACGACAGGACCATCAGCGCGATCAGTACGCCGAGGACGACGACGATGATGCGATTGATCATCGGATGTCCCGCTCGCGGTTCCGCAGGCCTTCGCGACCGCGATCGGGGTCCGCCGTGCCGGCCGAGGCCGAACCGGCCGCGGCACCCGGCGACGCCGACGACACGTTCGGCTGCTGGGCCGCGGCGCGTGCGCTCTCCTGCGCCGCCTGCTGCAGCAGCTTCTCGAGCGGGAGCATCAGCAGGTTGCTGCCGGTCCGCGAATCGACCATCACCTTGACCGCGTTCGCATAGATCTCCTGCATCGTGTCGAGATACATCCGCTGGCGCGTGACGACCGGCGACTTCGCGTATTCGGTGACGACCTGCCCGAAGCGGCTCGCGTCGCCTTCGGCCTGCGCGATCACCCGCTGCTTGTAGCCGTCGGCTTCCTGCAGCAACCGCGACGCGTTGCCGCGGGCGCGCGGGATGACGTCGTTCGCGTAGGCCTGCCCTTCGTTCTTGGCCCGTTCGCGGTCCTGGCCCGCCTTCACGGCGTCGTCGAACGAGGCCTGCACCTGCTCCGGTGGCTGGGCGTTCTGGATCGTGACGCTGGAGATCAGCACACCGGTCTGGTAGCGGTCGAGGATCTGCTGGGCCAGCGCCTGGACCTGGATCGCCACCTGCTCCCGGCCCTCGTAGAGCACGAGGTCCATCTTGCTGCGACCGACCACCTCGCGGACCGCGGTCTCCGCCGACTGCTTGACCGCATCGTCGGGGTTGCGGTTGTTGAACAGGTACTCGGGCGCGTCCTTCAGCCGGTACTGCACCGCCATCTGCACGTCGATGATGTTCTCGTCGTCGGTCAGCATCAGCGACTCGCGCGGGACCTTCGTGCGCAGGCTGCCGCTATAACCGACCTCGACGGTGCGTACACCCGAGATGTTGACGATCTCGTTGCTCTGGATCGGATACGGCAGGCGCCACTGGATCCCGGCGCCGGTCAGCGACTTGTAGCGGCCGAACTGCAAGATCACGCCGGTCTGGCCTTCCTGCACGATGAAGAAGCCGCTCGCGAGCCAGATCGCCACGACGA
>CAXTDA010000195.1:0-7315 GCA_964242935.1 uncultured Burkholderiaceae bacterium
CGCAGAAGCTCGAGGTGAGCCGGACCTACACGCATCTGTTCAAGCAGATGTGAGCGCGCCGCTGGCCGGCGGCCCGATGCCGTCTTGCGCGGATCGGGAAACGCAGGCTCGGACAAGCGCGCAATTTCCGCGGCAGGACTGCAGCCCGGTCTCGAAGACGCCGATGATGCGGCGCCATCCGGTCGCACCCGCATCCGTCGCGCGTTGCGGCCGGTCGACCGTTCACGCGCCGTCGGAGATCGCCATGTCCTTGAGCCTCATCCTGTTGATCGTCCTGATCCTCGTCCTCGTCGGCGCGCTGCCGAGCTGGGGCTACAGCCGCAGCTGGGGCTACGGCCCGAGCGGCGGCATCGGCCTCATCGTGCTGATCGTCATCATCCTTGTGGTGATGGGACGGATCTGACGTCGGCGCCTCGACGCGCTGCGGCTCAGAGCGCGTCGATCCCGTCGAGCGTGCGGGCCGCCTGCGCGGCGATCGCCGCCCGCTCGTCGGTGCCGAGCCGGTCGAGGTTCTTCGCCATCATCATCGTCCGCGGATTGCCCGCCAGCGCGGCGTGGTGCCGCGCGACGAAGTGCCAGTACAGCGTCGTCACCGGGCAGGCGAGGCGCGCCGTGCCGAGATCGTCGACGCCGTCGACACGTCGCGACGGCTCGTAGCGACAGCCGCGGCAGTAGTTGCTCATGCGGTCGATGTACGCGCCGCTCGCGATGTACGGCTTCGACGTGAAGCGGTCGCCCTGCGCATGCAGCGCCATGCCGACGACGTTCGGCAGCTCGACCCATTCCACCGCGTCGACGTAGACCGCGAGGTACCAGTCGGCCACCTCGATCGGCCGCACCTCGGCCAGCAACGCGAACTGGCCGGTCACCATCAGCCGCTGGATGTGGTGCGCATAGCCGGTCGCGAGCGTCTGGCCGATGCAGTGGCGCATGCAGTTCATCGCGGTCTCGCCGGTCCAGTACCAGCGCGGCAGCGGCCGCTGGTGGTCGTAGCGATTCGCGTCGCGCATCGTCGGCATGTCGAGCCAGTACATGCCGCGAACGAACTCGCGCCAGCCGATGATCTGGCGAACGAAGCCCTCGAGCGACGCGAGCGGTACCGGCCGCCGCGCATGCCGCGCGAGCGCCGCGTCGATCACCTCGCGCGGGGCGAGCAGCTTCAGGTTCATCGACGACGACAGCAGCGCGTGCCAGCCGAACGGCAGGTCGGTCCACATCGCGTCCTGGTGCGTGCCGAAGTCGTCGAGCCGCTCGTCGACGAAGCGTTGCAGCGCGACGAGGGCCTGTGCGCGGGTGACCGGCCACCCGAAGCGGTCGAGGGCGCCCGGATGATCGGGAAACTCGTGGTCGATCAGCGCGAAGACCTCGCGGGTGATCGCGTCGGGCTCGAAATGCGCCGGCGTCGGGACGCGGAGCGGCCCGCCCTTGCCGAAACCCTTGCGGTTCTCGGTATCGAAGTTCCAGCGGCCGCCGACCGGCTCCTTCGCCGCGTCGACGAGCACGTCGTGTCGGGCGCGCATCCAGCGGTAGAAGTACTCCATCCGGAGCGACTTCCGGTCGCGCGACCACGCCGCGAACTCGGCGCGACTGCAGAGGAAGTGCCGATCGACCGGCAGCTCGAGCGCGCAGGCAGCACCGTGTGCCGCGCGCTGCACGATCTCGAGCACACGCCACTCGCCGGGCTCGCACACGACGAGCGTCCCGGGCCGGTGCGTCGTGATCACTGCGGCCAGGCGTTCCTCGAAGCCGCCCGGGAGGTCGTCGTCGAGCCGGACGTAGATCAGCGGCCAGCCGCGCGCGGCGATCTCGAGCGCGAAGTGCCGCATCGCGGACAGGAAGATCGCGATCCGCGGCTTCGTCGACCAGACCGCGGTGCTCTCGCTCGCCGATTCGATCATCAGCACCGCATCGGCGGCCGGGTCGAGATCGTCGAACGCGGGGTTGTCGAACGAGAGCTGGTCGCCGAGGACGAGGCGAAGGCGCTTCATGCCGCGAGGGTCGGAGAGTCGTTCGTCATGGGCCGGCGATGCCGTGAACAGTTAGACTGGCCGTCACGCGGCGCGCGAGTCCGATCGCCGCCGATGTGTGCAGTTCCCTTCCTCGATCGTCGACTCCGCATGCACCCGTCCCCGTTTCGTGCCGTCCTGCTCGCCGTATCGTTCGGCTTCGCCGCCGCCCTGACGTGCGGCACCGCCGGCGCCCAGGTCGCCCCGGCCGGGTCGCCGTCGACACCGGCCGCCTGTCCCGCGGTCTTGCAGAAGACGTTCAAGAAATTGCAGGACGAGTCGGACCAGTCGCTTTGCCAGTACGCCGGCAAGGTCATCCTCGTCGTCAACACGGCCAGTTACTGCGGCTACACCAGCCAGTACGAGGGGCTCGAGGCGCTGTACGCGCGCTATGCGTCGAAAGGGCTCGTCGTGCTCGGCTTCCCGTCGAACGACTTCGAGCAGGAGCCGGGCGCGAACAAGGACATCGCCGACTTCTGCTTCAACACCTACGGCGTCAAGTTCCCGATGTTCGCGAAGACGTCGGTCGTCGGCAAGAACGCGAACCCGTTCTACGTCGATCTGGCGCGCCTGACCAACAAGCGGCCCGAGTGGAACTTCCACAAGTACCTGCTCGACCGGACCGGGAAGCCGGTCCAGAGCTTCGCGAGCGTGGTCTCGCCCACCGATCGCCGCTTCGTCTCGGAGATCGAGCGGCTTCTCGCGTCCTGAGGCAGGTCGACGGCCGCGGTGTCCGGAAACCGAACCGCCGACGTCTTCGTATCGTTGTGACAGACCATGCGTCGTCGGCATGGATTCGTTCGATCCGTTCAACGCAGGACCACCCCTTGGACATCGCGGTCATCGGCGCCGGCATCTCCGGTCTGGCCTGCGCCTGGCGCCTGCACGGCGGCCGACTCGCGGCCGACGAGGCGCCGGTCGCCGACCCGCCGCGGGTCACGCTGTACGAAGCGGCCGACTACGCGGGCGGCCATACCCACACGGTCGACGCGGAGGTCGACGGACTGCGGCATCCGGTCGACACCGGCTTCCTGGTGTTCAACCGCCGGACCTATCCGCTCCTCGTCCGCCTGTTCGCGGCGCTCGACGTCGAGACGATCGCGTCCGAGATGTCGTTCTCGGTCCGCCTGTCGGGGCGCGGTACGCGGCCCATCGAATGGGCCGGCCACGACCTCGGTTCCGTGTTCGTCCAGCGCCGCAACATCGCCGATCCCCGCTTCCTGCGGATGCTCGTCGACCTGTTGCGCTTCAACCGGCAGGCCGGCGCGCTGGCGCTTGCGACGCCGACCGCGCTTGCGACCTGGACGCTCGGCGAATATCTCGACGCCCATCGCTATTCCCGCGCGTTTCGCGATTGGTACCTGCTGCCGATGGCGGCGGCGATCTGGTCGTGCTCGACCGCGCAGATGCGCGAGTTCCCGCTCGCGACCTTCGTCCATTTCTGCGCCAACCACGGGCTGCTGCAGGTTGCCGATCGGCCGCAGTGGTACACGGTCGCCGGCGGGGCGCGACGCTACGTCGAGAAGATGCTCGCGGCGCTCGACGACGTGCGGCTCGAGGCGCCGGTGCTCGGCGTGACGCGGGTGCGCTCGGGCGGCGTGACGAAGGTCGCAGTCCGCAGTGCCGCCGCGACCGCACTCTACGACCACGTGGTGCTGGCCACCCACAGCGATGATTCGCTCGCGCTGCTCGACGGTGTCGGGGCCGAGGAGCGCGCGGTGCTGGGCGCGGTCCGCTACCAGTCCAACCACGCCGTGCTGCACACCGACGCGAGCGTGTTGCCGCAGCGGCGCGGCGCGTGGGCCGCCTGGAACTATCAGTGCGAGGTCGCGTCGTCGGCGCCGGACGACCGCTCGGTCTGCGTCCACTACCTGATCGACCGGCGGCAGCCGGTGTCGTTCGGGCGACCGGTGATCGTCTCGCTGAATCCGGTCGCGCGTCCGGCGGAGGCGACGATCCTCCGCGAGTTCGACTATGCGCATCCGCTCTTCGACGGGCGGGCGATCAATGCGCAACGCCGCCTGCCGACGATCCAGGGCCGCGGCAACGTGTGGTTCTGCGGTGCGTGGACCGGCTACGGTTTCCACGAGGACGGGCTGCGCTCGGGTCTCGAGGTGGCCGCCGCGATCGCGGCGCGCGGGTCCCGGGTTCGGGACGCCTCGCCGCCGGAGGCGCGCCTTGCCGCCTGAGGCAGACGCGGCCCCGTCGTGGTGGCGTGCCGCCGACGCGCCGGCGCAGCTCGCGGTCGGCGAGGTCCGCCACGCGCGCCATCGGCCGCGAGCCAACGCGTTCGTCTATCCGGTGTACTTCCTGCGTCTGCCGATGCGCCGGCTCGACGCCGCGCTGGCGGGGCAGCGCCTGCTGTCGCGGAACCGCTTCAACCTGCTGTCGTTCCACGATGCCGACCACGGCGACCCGCGGGACGCGAAGCCGCTCGTCGGCTGGCTGCTCGGCCTGCTGGGGGGCGAAGGCATCGACGACGTCGACGGCGAGATCTGGTTGCACACCTTCCCGCGGGTGCTCGGTTACGCGTTCAAGCCGGTGAGCTTCTGGTTCTGCGAGCGGCGCGATGGCACGCTCCGCGCGATCGTCTGCGAGATCAACAACACGTTCGGCGAGCGTCACTGCTACCTGCTCGCGCATCGCGACGGTCGATCGATCGCCGCCGGCGAGCTGCTCACCGCGACGAAGGTCTTCCACGTCTCGCCGTTCTGCCCGGTGGCCGGACGCTATCGCTTCCGCTTCCTGGAAGCGCACGCGCGCAGCGTCGCCCGCATCGAATACGACGACGCGGACGACGACGCGGACGACGGCCGGCTCGAGGCCACGCGACCGCTGCTCTCGACCAGCCTGTCGGGCACGCTGCGACCGGTTTCCGATCGCGCGCTGCTGGTCGCGTTCCTGCGCGTTCCCCTCTTCTCGTTCGGCGTGGTCGCGCGGATTCACTGGCAGGCCGTCCGTCTGTGGTGGAAGCGGTCCCCCTTCTTTTCCAGGCCGCCGCCACCGGCGGCCGAGGTCTCCCGATAATGCGTTCGCCTGCACCGCTCGATCCGCGTCCCGGCGTGAACCCGGTCAATCCGTTCGACGCGGTCGGGCCCGAAGCCGCCTACGACGCGTCGCGGGGATCCGACGCGATGCCCGGTCCGGCCCGGCTGATCGTGCGCATGCTCGACAAGTTGTCGGTCGGGTCGCTGACGGTCCGCTTTCCCGACGGGCGCTCGCAGCGTTTCGGCCGGGGCGTCCCGCACGCGGAGATCGCGCTCGCGAACTGGAACGTCTGCGACGCGTCGCTGCGGAGCGGCGACATCGGTTTCGGCGAGACCTACATCGCCGGCGACTGGACGACGCCCGACCTGCTCGCGCTGATGAACGTCATGGTCGCGAACCGGAACGCGATCGAGGCCCTCATCTACGGGACCTGGTGGGGGCGCATCCTGTACCGGCTGCGCCACGTCACGCGGCGCAATACCCGCACCGGCAGCAAGAAGAACATCCATGCGCATTACGACATCGGCAATGCGTTCTACGCGCTGTGGCTCGACCCGTCGATGACGTACTCCAGCGCCCTGTTCGGCGACGGCGTCGATGCCGCCGTCGCGTCGGCGCGCGACGATTTCGCCGCGCTGCCGCGGGCGCAACAGGCCAAGTACGATCGGGTGCTCGATCGGCTCGCGTTGCCGGCCGGCGCCGACCTGCTCGAGATCGGCTGCGGCTGGGGCGGCCTGGCCGAGGCGGCCGGTCGACGCGGCCTCGGCGTCACCGGGTTGACGCTGTCGCACGAGCAACTCGAGCTCGCCGAGGCGCGGATCCGCGACCGGGGCCTCGCCGGGCGGGTCCGGTTCGCGATCCGCGACTATCGCGACGCCGAGGGCACTTACGACGGCATCGCGTCGATCGAGATGTTCGAAGCGGTCGGTGAACAATACTGGGCCGGCTTCTTCGATTGCATCAAGCGACGGCTCAAGGTCGGCGGACGCGCGACGATACAGACCATAACGATCGCCGAGCACCTGTTCCCGGACTATCGAAAGAGCAGCGATTTCATCCAGCAATACGTCTTCCCGGGGGGCATGTTGCCGTCGATCCCCGCGTTCGTTGCCGCGGCGCGCGCCGCAGGACTGCGCGTCGTCGACCAGTTCGCGTTCGGCCAGGATTACGCGCGTACCCTCGCGGCCTGGCTGGGCGCCTTCGTCGAGCGCGATCGCGACGTGCGCGCGATCGGCTTCGACACGGCGTTCGTGCGGACGTGGAGCTTCTACCTGGCTTACTGCGCGGCGGCATTCCTTCATCGCAACACCGACGTCGTGCAATTCACGCTGGAACATGAAACTTGCGGTGAGGCTTCATGCAAGTAGTTGATTGACAAAACGACCTCGGACCGCGCTTTGGTAGAATGCCCGGTGTTGGGATCGCCCGATGTCCACTCCGCGGCGGCAAATCATGATTTATCCAGACCTCTTCAAATCGCTCGAGTCGGTTCGTTGGCAAATGTCGAAGGACGTGCCGTGGGAGACGTTCGACGGCTCGAAGCTGACCGACGAGCAGGCGCGCACGGTGAAGATGAACGCGATCACCGAGTGGTCGGCGCTTCCCGCGACCGAGATGTTCCTGCGCGACAACCAGCACGACAGCGACTTCTCGGCGTTCATGTCGGTCTGGTTCTACGAGGAACAGAAGCATTCGCTGGTGCTGATGGAGTACCTGCGGCGCTTTCGGCCCGACCTCGTCCCGACCGAGGCCGAGCTGCACGCGGTCCGGTTCCAGTTCGATCCGGCGCCCGCGATGGAAACGCTGATGCTGCATTTCTGCGGCGAGATCCGGCTCAACCACTGGTACCGACGCGCGTCCGAATGGCATTCCGAGCCGGTCATCAAGCACATCTACAAGCTGATCTCGCAGGACGAGGCGCGGCACGGCGGTGCCTACCTGCGCTACATGAAGAAGGCGCTGGTCGACGTCGGCGACACCGCACGCGCGGCGTTCGCGAAGATCGGCGTGCTGATGGCGTCGGCCCGACGGACCGAGAAGGCGTTGCACCCGACGAACCTGCACGTCAGCGAGGCGCACTTCCCGAACGACACGATCCAGTCGCGCGTCCCGGACCCCGGTTGGCTCGAACACTGGCTCGATACGCAGATCCGCTTCGACAAGGAGTGGGAGACGAAGGTCGTCGACCGCATCCTGCACATCCTGTCGTTGCTGTTCGAGCGCACGTTCGATTCGGTGCAGGATCTGAACCGCTACCGGAAGGAAGTGACGCTCCGCGTGGCGGCCGCAGCGGCAGCCGCCGCCCCGACGGCCGTGGAGCC
>CAXTDA010000196.1:0-7302 GCA_964242935.1 uncultured Burkholderiaceae bacterium
GGCTGGTTCAACGCGGTCGAGATCGCGCCCGCGAGCGTCTGCGCCATCCCGTTCGTCGGCGCGCTCTCGAGCGACAGCGTGATCGCGTCGTTGGCGCGCGGCAGTTCCTTCTTGTTGAACGCGATCAACGCATCGAGGTAGCTCACGCCCGGATGGCGGGGCGCGACCTTCTTCAGCTCGTCGACCTGCTGCTGCGCGAGCCCGAGCTCATGGGTGCCGATGTACGCGCCGGCAAGGTTGACGCGCGCGAGGACATGTCGCGGATTCTCGGCGAGCGCGGCCTGGTACGCGGCGATCGACTCCTTCGTCGCACCCTTCGCGCGGAGCAGGTCACCCTTCAGCAGGAGGCCTTCGGCGAGCTTCGGGCTCTTCGCGAGGATGGCATCGACCTGCGTCTTCGCGCCGTCGGTGTCGCCTCGCGATGCCGTGATCCGCGCCTCGCCGAGGCGGGCTTCCGGATAGTCGGGGACCAGGGTCGACGCGGACCGGAACGCAGCCAGCCCTTCGTCGAGCTTTCCCTGACCGAAGAGCGCGACACCGAGCAGCGTCTGCAGCTCGGCGTTGGCCGCCGGCGACTTCAGCTTCGCCGACCTGACCTGCGCGATGACCTTTTCGGGCTGCCCCTGCAGCAGCTGGCTTTTGAGCAGCAGCGGCTGCACGCGCTCGGGGTCGAAGTTCTGGTCGGACGCCTTCTGCAACTCGATCTCGGCGCCCTTCACATCGCCTTGCGCGAGCAACTCCTGGCCGAGCAGGAAGCGCGCCTCGCTCGACTTGCCGTCCACCTGCAGCGCGTTCTTCAGCTCGATGACCGCGGCGCGATGGTCCTCCTTCGCGGCGAGCTCCTTCGCCTTCGCGAGGTGATCGTCCGCATTCTTCGACCCGCAGCCGGCGACGATGAACGCGCCGGCGACGGCGCAGGCCAGCACGGCGGTGCGGAAACGGGTGGGGCGGAGGGTCATGCGTGACTCCAGAGTCGGTGGATGTCGCGTCGGTCGACGTCGCGGTCGCGAGGGCGCGCGAGGTCGGGAGGAGGCGACGGAATGCGGCCGGCGTTGCTTCAGCGGATCGCGAAGCGACGCATCAGGTCGTACAGCGTCGGACGGCTGACGCCGAGCATCTCGGAAGCCCGCGCGATGTTGCCGTCGACCTTGCCGAGCACCTGCAGGATTGCCCCGCGCTCGGCATCGTCGCGCACCTGGCGCAGGTTGAAGATCTTCGGCTCGATGCCCTCGACGTCGAGCGCGAGGTCGTCGGCACCGACGAACTGGCCGTCGGACATGATCACCGCGCGCTTCATGCAGTTCTCGATCTCGCGCACGTTGCCCGGCCAGCCGTAGGCCTCGATCGCGGCGAGCGCGTCGTCGGCGAGCACCAGCGGCTTCCGGTTCTGCGCGGCGCTGAAGCGCTGGATGAACGCCCGGGCGAGCAGCGACGGATCGCCCTTGCGCTGGCGAAGCGCCGGGATGTCGACGACGATCTCGGACAGCCGATAGAAGAGGTCCTCGCGGAAGCGGCCCGCCTTCATCAGCTCCTTCAGGTTCTGATGCGTCGCGCAGACGATGCGGACGTCGACCGGGATCTCTTCGCGGCCGCCGATCCGCTCGACGACGCGCTCCTGCAGGAAGCGCAGCAGCTTCGCCTGCAACGCGCCGGGCAGGTCGCCGATCTCGTCGAGGAAGAGCGTGCCGCCGTCGGCGTACTCGATCTTGCCCTTCGTCTGCTTGGCCGCGCCGGTGAACGCGCCGCGCTCGTAGCCGAACAGCTCGCTCTCGAGCAGGTTCTCGGGAATCGCCGCGCAGTTGAGCGCGATGAATCGCTTGTCCTTGCGGTTCGACAGGTCGTGCAGGCCGCGCGCGAGCAACTCCTTGCCGGTGCCGCTCTCGCCGAGCAGCAGGACCGTCACGTCGGACGGCGCAAGGCGCTCGATGTTGCGGCAGATGCGCAGCATCGCGGGGTCGCGAGTCAGCAGCCCCGCGAGCGGCAGCTGCATGTTCACGCTCTGCAGCAGGCTGTTCTCGCGCTGCAGGCCGGCGAGACGGAACGCGCGTTCGACGACCAGCGTCAGCAGGTCGGGCTCGAACGGCTTGGTATAGAAGTCGTAGGCGCCGAGGCCGATGGCCTTGACGGCGTTGCTGCGGTCGTTCTGGCCGGTGATCATGATCACCTTCGTGTCGGGCGACGCCGACAGCATCTCGGCCAGCAACGCGAACCCTTCGGACGTGCTGTCGGGGTCGGGCGGCAGCCCGAGATCCATCGTGACGACGGCCGGCTCGTAGCGGCGCAGCTGCGTCATCGCGGATGCACGGTCCTCGGCGACGACGACCTGGTACTGATCGAAGCTCCAGCGCATCTGCTTCTGGATGCCGGGGTCGTCCTCGACGACCAGCAGCACCGGCTTGTCGTCCGAGTCCTTGACCTTCGCTCGCCCGATGAGGCGGTCCGCCTCGACTGCTTCGTCCATCACGGCCTCCATGTTCAGGCCACCGCTGCGGGCCGCAGCAACGGCAATGCGATCGAGAAGCGGGTGCCTTCGGTCTCGCGGCTGTGGACGTCGAGTTGCCCGCCGAGCTCGCGGATGTATTCGCGGCTCTCGTAGATGCCGATGCCCATCCCGTTCTTCTTGGTGGACTCGAACGGCTTGAAGAGGCGCGTGCGGATGAAGTCTTCGCTCATCCCGACGCCGCTGTCCTCGACTTCGATTATTGCAGACTGATCCTCGGAACGAACACGGACTTCGATCGTGCCGGTGGCTGGAGTGGCTTCGGCAGCATTCTGCAGAAGATGACCCACGACGCGATCGAGCCGCTCGCGATGGGCCATCGTGCGGATGCCGGGCGCATCGACCAGGATGGTCGGCCGCGGCTTCAGCGGCGCCTTCGACTTCAGCGCCGACAGCACCACCTCCTGCAGGTCGACCGGGGCCGGCTCGTCGGCGGGCACCGTGCCCACGCGCAGCTGCAGCAGCAGCCGCTTCATCTTGTCGACCGCGTTGTGGACCGTGTCGAGCATGTCCTCCTGGAACTCGGGATTGTCGCGATGCTTCGTCGCGTTGCTCAGCATCAGCGACAGCTGGGCGACCAGGTTCTTCAGGTCGTGGACGACGAATGCGGACATCCGGTTGAACGACTCGAACTGCCGCGCGACGAGCAGCGCGCGGTTCGCATGCAGTTGCGCGAGCGTGCTCGCGACCTGGCGGCCGGCGGTCTTCAGCAGGTCGTTCACTTCCCAGTTGATGCTGATCTTCGTTCGCGCGGGCAGCAGGACGATGAAGCCGAACAACGCGTCGTGCAGCATCAGCGGGATCACGAGCCACGCTTCGTCGTCGCCGCTCATCCAGTTCGGCACCTCGAGCTCGCCGTAGGCCGGCGCCGCGGCCCGGTACTCGTCGAGGTTGATCACCCATTCCTTCTGCTGCAGGAAGCGGGCGAGGGAGCCGTCCTCGGGCTCGCTGTCGTCGCACAGCAGCGGGGCCTGCCAGTGCGCGATGCGTTCGTAACGCGGCATGTCCTGCTTGACCCAAAGCCCTCCCCCACGCGCCTCGACCAGGTGGGCGATGCCGCGGATGGCCCGCGCGCCGAAGCCCTCGTCATGGGTCTGCTGCTCGGTCAGCTCGCGCGTGAGCCGCAGCCATTCCTCGCGATAGTCGTAGCGGTAGCTGAAGAAGTTCTTGTTGATGAAGACCTTGAGCCGGGCACGCCACGTCCCCGAGACGACGATCAGCCCGAGGCCGAGCAGTCCGGCGAAGACGACCGTGGTCTGCAGCACCCCGCCCCACGTGCCGCCGAAGAAGCGGATGTAGTAGCCGGCTGCCGAGACGATCAGCAGATACGTGCCCGCGCTCAGCAGCGCGGTCGACTGCAAAACCATCCGTCGCGATACCGCGATGTCGAGCGACCACTGCGGATTGCGCGCGGCCGAGACCGCGATCAGCGGGATCGTCAGCAGGTCGATGAAGCCGCGGGCGGCCCACAGCTCGAAGTCCATCTGCCGGAACAGCATCGCATCGGCATAGACGACGAGGTCGTACGCGAACAGGCCGCCGAGGCCGAGACAGAAGAACTTGATGCTCCAGCGGTCGTCCGGCGCGGTGCCGCGGTAGACCTGCTCGATCAGCATCAGCGCGACGATCGACAGCAGGACGCGGGCGCCGAAGTAGGCCGATGGGCTGACCACGTCGACGGTCACGAGGCGCCCGATGTCGATCACCAGCGCGACGATCACCGCGCCGATGCCGACCCACAGCAACGCCGGCATGCGGCGCCACGCAGGAAAGCCCGCGCCTTCGACGGATGGCCGGGCGAAGCGGCCCGGCCGACTGACGAGGAAGCCGACGAAGGCGAACCAGCTCGCGTCGCGGAACACCTCGAGCACGCCCGAGGCCGCGACCGCGCCCGGCATGTCCGCGATGCCCGCGGCGACCGAGGCGGACCACAACAGGCTGACGATCGCGGCGCCGATCAGCAGCATCCCCGACAACGCGCGTGTATCCCTGGCGCGTCCCGACACGGCGAGCAGCGTCGCGAGCAGCGCGTAACCGGTCGCGGCCGCGCCGTAACCCCACAAGCCCCATTCGGCGATCGCCTGCAGCGCAGCCTTGTCCATCAGAGACGGCTCATCGGGCGCCCTTGCCCCACAACACCACTTCGACGGTCTCGACCAGGATCAGCAGGTCGAGGAACAGCGTGTGGTTCTTCACGTAGTACAGGTCGTACTGCAGCTTCTGCGACGCGTCGTCGAGCGATGCGCCGTACGGATAGCGGACCTGCGCCCAGCCGGTGATGCCGGGCTTGACGCTGTGGCGGGCCGCGTAGAACGGGATGTCCTGCACGAGCTGACGGACGAAGAACGGGCGCTCCGGCCGCGGGCCGACGAAGCTCATCTCGCCGCGGAGCACGTTGATGATCTGCGGCAGCTCGTCGATCCGGGTGCGGCGGATGAAGCGGCCGATGCGCGTGATGCGGTCGTCGTTCGACTTGGCCCACTTCGGCTTGCCGTCGCGCTCCGCGTCGTTGCGCATGCTGCGGAACTTGAGGATCTCGAACACGCGGCCACCCTGGCCCACGCGTTCCTGCCGATAGAAGATCGGGCCGCCGCCTTCCAGGCGGATCAGCGCGGCCGTGACGGCGATCACCGGCAGCGTGCCGACGAGCAGCAGGCCGCTCGCGAGCACGTCGAACAGGCGCTTGATGGTCTCGCGCAGCAGGCCCTGGCGGCAGCCCTCGCCGAACACCAGCCAGCTCGCCTTCAGGCTGTCGAGGCGGATCTGTCCGAGCTCGCGCTCGAAGAACGACTGCAGGTCGGTGATCTGAACGCCGCGGAGCTTGCAGTCGAGCAACTGGCTGACCGGCAACGCGCCGCCGCGCTGCTCGCGCATCGCGATGATGATCTCGTGGACGCCGTACTGATGCGCAGCCTCGCTGACCGACATCGTGATCGGCAGGATGCGGGCGCCGGTCACCGCCACGTCGGCCGTCGTCAGCGGGTGGCAGCCGACGACCTCGATCGACTGCTTGCGGCCGTTGCTCGACACGAGTTCGAGGATCGTGCGTGCCTGCTCGCCGGCGCCGAGGATCAGGACGCGCTTCTTCAAGATGCCGAACGCGGTCCAGCGGAAGAACACCGTGCGCACGACCAGCAGCGAGCAGAACGCGATCGCCGCCGTGTACGCGAAGACGCCGCGACCGATGTACGTGTTCGGGAACATGTAGAACACGACGCTCATCAACGCGCTGCCGGCGGCGAACGCGATGATCGTGCGGTTGAGGATCGAGACGAACGACTCGGGATGCTCGTCCTGGTACAGGCCGAGCGCCGCCATCACGACGATCATGAAGAACGTGAACAACAGCGCTTCGGGCGTCAGCAGCGTTGCGCCGTTCATCGCGTTCGGCGAAAAGCGGATTGCCATTCCCGCAAGGCTCGCGCCGAACAGGAGTACGCCTTCGATCAGCATCAGCAACACGATGCGGATCGAAATGTAGTGGCTGAATACGCGGATCATCGAACCATCCAGTTGCGCGAAGGCCGTGGAGGACCGTCTTCAACGTGGTCACCCGAACGGCGAGCCGCATGATGTACAAGAAGCATGCCCGGGCGCGTCGCGGCAACCGCCTGCAGCGGACCGCGGGCGCCCGCGGGCTGGCCGATATCGCATCATGCTGCAAAGCCGCATGACGATGCGTGCGACCGGTTCGGCGCATGCGCTTTCGGAAGGGAAGTGTCAAAAAACGTCAGTAAATGACAGCGCCCACCGCCGAAATCCGTCGCGCAAATTCTCATTTGCCGCGTAGAGTTATGGGGAAGAAACCGAGAAGCGATGAGAGTTTCTCCTATGTCTTTCCAGTAATGAAATGGATGTATGCAGAATACGTCGAGCGTCGGTCCTTGCCGAAAGTCGGATGAATGGGCGCCTGCCCGAATGCCGCGTGACTCGTGCCGATCGTTCGTCCGACGATCTCACGAGGAAACTGCAGGGAAAACGCGGTGTTGCTCGCACGGCACAGTTGTTGCTCGACTGGCCCCGAGTCGTTATTTCGCTCGTGCTGCCGATAGCTATCTGGCAATGGTCGCTTGCTAGAATCGTCGACCCGGCGCCGGGGCGCTTTCGTACCCGCCCGCCGGACGCTCGCGCCGCAGCGGCACCGCTGCTCAGACTTCAAATATCGCCAGGAGAGTCGGCCATGCCGGATCGTGATTCGCATACGAGGTTCTCGTCGGGACGGCCGGGATGGACCCGGGCGCTGTCGCTCTGCGTGACGGCCGTCGCCGCGCTGGCGCTCGCCGGATGCGCGGCGAAGATACCGATGGCGCCGGCGCAACTCGACGCGAACAACGAGTATGCGTATCTGATCGGTCCGGGCGACAACCTGAACATCGTGATCTGGCGCAATCCGGAGCTCTCGTCGAGCGTCCCGGTGCGCCCCGACGGCATGATCACGACGCCGCTGGTCGAGGACATCAAGGCGACGAACAAGACGCCGACGCAGCTGGCGCGCGAGATCGAGAAGGCGCTGACGAAGTACATCCAGGACCCGATCGTCACGATCATCGTCACCGGCTTCGTCGGGCCGTACAGCGAGCAGATCCGCATCGTCGGCCAGGCGTCGCGTCCGCAGACCCTGCCGTACCGCCAGAACATGTCGATCCTCGACGTGATGATCGCGGTCGGCGGCCTCACCGACTTCGCCGCCGGCAACCGCGCGACCATCCTCCGCACCCGGGAAGGCAACGCGCAGTACCGCGTCCGGCTGAACGACCTGCTGCAGAAGGGCGACGTCAGCGCGAACGTCGACATGCGGCCGG
>CAXTDA010000197.1:0-3246 GCA_964242935.1 uncultured Burkholderiaceae bacterium
GTGCTGGAGGCGACGCTCGCGGCCGCGGCCTTCGAACCCGCCGACACGATCGTCTGGATCGGGCCCGCGATCGGACCGGCGCGCTTCGAGGTCGGCGACGACGTCCGCGACGCGTTTCGCGCCGACGCGGCGGCGGCGATGCACACGGTCGACGCCTGCTTCACCGCATGCGGCCCGGCGAAGTGGCTCGCCGATCTGCCGGCGCTCGCCCGCGGCCGCCTGCGCGCACGCGGCGTCGTCGACGTGCATGCGAGCGGCCTCTGCACGGCGACCGACGATGCCCGCTTCTATTCGTATCGTCGTGACGGCGTCACCGGCCGAATGGCCGCGCTCGTGTGGATCGATCAGTGATCGTCGCGGTTCGACTCACGCTTGCGGCCCGGCGTGAAGCTCGCGCCGGCGACGACATCGGTCGCCGACTTCCGCTTTCGCCGCTGCGGCGTGCCGACCAGCCACAGCAGCAGACCGAGCGGCACGAGGCCGTAGAACACGAGCGTGACCAGCGCTCCCGCCAGCGACGCGGTCGTCGCCTCGACAGCCGCCATGCACACCACCACGAACATCCAGCCGATCGCCACGAGGTACATCGTTTCGAACTTTCGAAAACGCGAACTTCGAGTCGCAGCGGTTTGACACCCGTCTCTGCCGACGGGCAGAATCGTTCGCGCAAGATACAGAGCGATCGCGCAAGATACAGAGCGAATGTCCGCGCGACAGGACCCGAAGAGGAGACCCATGGAAAGCATGCCGTTCGCGTGGCCGATGCCGGTCCCCGGTTCGCAGAATGCCGGATTGATGGACCCGCTGCAGTGGATGAAGTCGCTCGCGGGCGGGATGTCGCTGACCGTGCCGCCGATGAGCCCCGCGCTCGAGGCACCGCAGTTCAAGATCTCGCCGTCGGTCCTGCTCGAACTGCAGAACGCGTACTCGCGCGATCTCGCGACGCTCTGGTCCGACTACACCGCGGGGCGCCAGCCGAAGCGTTCGGACAAGCGCTTCGGGACCGAGTCGTGGACCGGACCGCACGCGTTCTTCGCCGACCTCTACCTGCTGAACGCGCGCTTCATCTACGGCATGGCCGATGCCGTCGAGGCCGACGCCAAGACGCGCGCCAAGATCCGCTTCGCGGTCCAGCAGTGGGTCGACGCGATGGCGCCGTCCAATTACCTGGCGCTCAATCCGGACGCGCTGAAGAAGATGCTCGAGACCAAGGGCGAGAGCCTGCGCTCGGGCATCTCGATGTTCATCGCCGACGCGTTGAAGGGTCGCATCTCGATGACGGACGAGTCCGCGTTCGAGATCGGCCGCAACGTCGCGACCAGCGAAGGCCAGGTGATCTACGAGAACGAGATCATCCAGCTGATCCAGTACAAGGCGCTGACCGACACGGTCTTCGAGAAGCCGCTGCTGATCGTGCCGCCCTGCATCAACAAGTACTACATCCTCGATCTGCAGCCGGAGAACTCGCTGGTCCGCAATGCCGTGTCCGAAGGGCATACGGTCTTCCTGATCTCCTGGCGCAACCCGATGGCCGAGCACGCCGCGCTGACCTGGGACGACTACATCGAGCAGGGCATCATCGAGGCGATCGACGTCGTCCGCGACATCTCCCGGCAGAAGACGATCAACATGCTCGGCTTCTGCGTCGGCGGCACGATGCTGAGCACGGCGCTCGCGGTGCTCGCCGCGCGCGAGACCGGGGTCGACGCGCAGCCGGCCGCGTCGCTGACGCTGCTGACGACACTGCTCGACTTCTCCGACACCGGCATCCTCGACGTCTTCATCGACGAGCAGTCGGTGCGACAGCGCGAGGCGACGTTGGGCGGCGTCGACGGCGGGCCGGTCGGCCTGCTGCCGGCCCGCGATCTCGCGACGTCGTTCTCGTTCCTGCGTCCGAACGACCTGGTGTGGAACTACGTCGTCAGCAATTACCTGAAGGGCGAGCCGCCGCCGGCGTTCGACCTGCTGTACTGGAACTCCGACAGCACGAACCTGCCCGGCCCGTACTTCGTCTGGTACCTGCGCAACACCTATCTCGAGAACCGGCTGATGGTCCCGGGCGGCACCGAGGTCAGCGGCGTGCCGGTCGACCTCGGCAAGATCGAATCCCCCGTGTTCCTCTACGGCTCGCGCGAGGATCACATCGTGCCGTGGCCGGCGGCCTACGCGAGCACGCAGATCCTCACCGGGCCGAAGCGCTTCGTCCTCGGCGCCTCGGGGCACATCGCCGGCGTCATCAACCCGCCGGCGAAGAAGAAGCGCAGCCACTGGACCTTCCAGCCGCGGGGCGGACGCTTTCCCGCGGACGCCGATGAATGGCTCGCCGGCGCGACCGAGGTTCCCGGAAGCTGGTGGGTCGAATGGCACGGCTGGCTGGACGCACTGGCCGGCAAGCGCGTGAAGGCGCGCGCGAAGTACGGCGACGCGCGCCACAAGCCGATCGAGCCCGCTCCCGGCCGCTACGTGACGGTACGGGCGACCTGACTTCTCTCCGCTGCAGGCGGGGGATGTGGCACGAGCGGTTCATTCAACAACAAAGGAGAGCAAGTTCATGGACGACATCGTCATCGTCGCGGCCGCGCGGACCGCCGTCGGCAAGTTCGGCGGCACGATCGGCAAGATCCCCGCACCGGAACTCGGCGCCCACGTCATCAAGGGCGTGCTCGAACGCGCGAAGCTGTCGCCCGACCAGGTCTCCGAAGTGATCATGGGCCAGGTGCTGACGGCGGGCTCGGGCCAGAACCCGGCGCGCCAGGCGCTGATCAAGGCCGGCATTCCGGTCTCGGTTCCGGCGATGACGATCAACGTCGTCTGCGGGTCGGGGCTGAAGGCGGTGATGCTCGCGGCGCAGTCGATCGCGAATGGCGACGCCGAGATCGTCGTCGCCGGCGGCCAGGAGAACATGACGGCGTCGCCGCACGTGCTGCCCGGTTCGCGCGACGGTTTCCGGATGGGCGACGCGAAGATGGTCGACACGATGATCGTCGACGGCCTCTGGGACGTCTACAACAAGTACCACATGGGGACCACCGCCGAGAACGTCGCGAAGGAATACAACATCTCGCGCGAGATGCAGGACGAGTTCGCCGTCGCGTCGCAGAACAAGGCCGAGGCGGCGCAGAAGGCGGGCCGCTTCAAGGACGAGATCCTGCCGCTGCCGATCGCGCAGAAGAAGGGCGACCCGGTCCCGTTCGACAACGACGAGTTCGTGCGGCACGGCGTCAAGGTCGACGCGTTGAGCGGCCT
>CAXTDA010000197.1:3346-7296 GCA_964242935.1 uncultured Burkholderiaceae bacterium
CAGGCCTGCGCGGTCAACCAGGAGATGGGCTGGGACACGTCGAAGATCAACGTCAACGGCGGCGCGATCGCGATCGGCCATCCGATCGGCGCGTCGGGTTGCCGCATCCTCGTGTCGCTGCTCTACGAGATGCAGCGCCGCGATGCGAAGAAGGGGTTGGCATCGCTGTGCATCGGCGGCGGCATGGGCGTCGCCCTCTGCGTGGAACGGCCGTAGGTCGAAACGAACATAACAACAGGAGACAACATGGCACAGCGGACAGCGTACGTGACGGGCGGCATGGGCGGCATCGGGACGTCGATCTGCCAGCGGCTCGGCAGGGACGGCTACAAGGTCATCGCGGGTTGCGGGCCGAGCCGCGACTACAACAAGTGGCTCGACGAGCAGAAGGCCGCCGGCTACACGTTCCACGCATCGGCCGGCAACGTCGGCGACTGGGACTCGACGGTCGAGGCGTTCAAGAAGGTCAAGGCCGAGCACGGGCCGGTCGACATCCTGGTCAACAACGCCGGGATCACGCGCGACGGCATGTTCCGCAAGATGAGCTACGAGGACTGGCATGCCGTCATCGAGACCAACCTGAACTCGCTGTTCAACGTGACGAAGCAGGTCATCGAGGACATGGTCGACCGCGGCTTCGGGCGCATCGTCAACATCAGCTCGATCAACGGGCAGAAGGGTCAGTTCGGCCAGACCAACTACTCGACCGCGAAGGCCGGCATCCACGGTTTCACGATGGCGCTTGCACAGGAAGTCGCGGCGAAGGGCGTGACGGTCAACACGGTGTCGCCCGGCTACGTCGGAACCGACATGGTCCGCGCGATCCGTCCGGAGGTCCTCGACAAGATCGTCGCGGGCATTCCGGTCAAGCGCCTCGGCCTTCCCGAGGAGATCGGCTCGATCGTCGCGTGGATCGCGTCGGACGAAGGGGGCTATGCGACCGGCGCGGACTTTTCGTTGAACGGCGGCCTGCACATGGGCTAGCGTTCCTGGCGGGACGGTCCCGGCGGGCTCGTACAATCCGCGCGGTGACCGATCTCGCCCACTTCCAGAACCGCCTCGCGAAGAACGCCCGCCACCGGAAAAAATGGGCCCGACGCGAGGCCGTCCATGCCTACCGCGTCTACGATCGCGACATCCCCGAGTTCCCGCTGATCATCGATCGCTTCGAGGCGGAGATCGCGGACGACGGGGTGTTCCTGCATCTGCAGGAAGTCGATACCGGTTGGCAGCAGACCGGCGATGCGCATCGCGAGTGGCTCGACCACGTCGTAGAGGTCGCGGCCCATTGCCTCGAGGTCGCGAGCGATCGCGTCGTGCTGAAGCAGCGTGCGCGCCAGCGGGTCGGCGGCGACAAGACCGACCAGCATCTGCCGAGCGGCGTCGACGAGGACGCCATCGTGGTCGGCGAAGGCGGGCATCGCTTCCTCGTCGACCTGCACGGCTATCTCGATACCGGACTCTTCCTCGACCATCGCAACACGCGCCGCATGGTCGGCGAGCGCGCCGCCGGCCGGCGCTTCCTGAACCTGTTCTCGTACACCGCGAGCTTCACGGTCTACGCGGCGCGCGGCGGTGCCGTGTCGTCCGAGAGCGTCGACCTCTCGAACACCTATTCGCGCTGGGCCGAGCGCAACCTGCGGCTGAACGCGATCGACCTCGCGCGCCATCGCATCGTGCGCGACGACGTGTTCACGTGGCTGCGCGACGCGGTGTCGGCGTTCGAAGCCGGCGACCGCGACGGCGTGGACCTGATCGTGCTCGACCCGCCGACGTTCTCGAACTCGAAGGCGATGCAGGGCGTGCTCGACGTGCAGCGCGACCATCCGTGGCTGATCCGCCAGTGCCTGCAGCTGCTGTCGCCCGGCGGCGAACTGTTCTTCTCGACGAACCTGCGGAGCTTCGAGCT
Source organism: uncultured Burkholderiaceae bacterium (assembly GCA_964242935.1). GTDB lineage: Bacteria > Pseudomonadota > Gammaproteobacteria > Burkholderiales > Burkholderiaceae_D > CAHJXF01. The sequence continues at coordinate 5,256 of CAXTDA010000197.1, forward strand.
CGATCCGCTGGTGCAGGAGAAGGCGCGCTTCGTCGAGCTGAGCGCGAAGACCGTGCCGGACGACTTCCGCGACCGGCGGATCCATCGCTGCTGGCACGTGACGCATGGCTGAAGTCGGAAGCGCCGACCGCGCGAGTCGGCACGTGTTCACGTACGGCTCGCTGATGTTCGCGCCGGTCTGGTCGCTCGTCGTCGCGGGCGTCCACCGATCGCTGGCCGCGACGCTGGCCGACCACGCGCGCTACCGGGTCGTCGACGAGGACTACCCGGGGATGGTGCCGCAACCGGGCGCCGACGTCGCGGGCGTCGTCTACCTGGACGTCGACGCGGCCGACCTCGCGCGACTCGATCGCTTCGAAGGCGACGACTACCGTCGCGCGTCGATCACGGTCACGTCGGCCGACGGCGCCGCGATTCCCGCGCAAACCTACGTCTACCTCCCGACCGATCGCCTGCTGCCGACGCCGTGGGAGCCCGCGGCGTTCGCGCTGCAGCGCTTCCTCGACACCTACTGCCGCGACTGGTCCCGCGACGGGTCGGATCGTTGACGCCGGCCGAGGGGCGCTTCGACGTCGCGGTGATCGGGGCCGGCGCCGCCGGCCTGATGTGCGCGGGCATTGCCGGTCAGCGCGGCCGCTCGGTGGTGCTGATCGACCATGCCGAACGCCTCGCCGAGAAAATCCGCATCTCGGGCGGCGGCCGCTGCAACTTCACGAATCGCGACGTCGGCCCCGCGAACTTCATCTCGAGGAATCCGCACTTCGCGCGCTCGGCGCTCGAACGCTACACGGCGGCCGACTTCGTCGCGCTCGTCAGGTGCCATCGCATCGCGTTCCACGAGAAGCACCGTGGCCAGCTGTTCTGCGACGAATCGAGCGATCGCATCATCGCGATGCTGGTCGCCGAGTGCGACGCGGGCGGCGTGCACTGGCGCCGCCCGGTACGGCTGCTCGATCTCGCGCCGGACGGCGCCGGATTCCGGATCGACACCGACGCCGGGTCGCTCGCCGCGGCGCGCGTCGTCGTGGCGACCGGCGGCCTGTCGATCCCGAAGATCGGCGCGACCGACTTCGCCTATCGCACCGCGAAGCGCTTCGGCCTCGCAATCGTCGAACCCCGGCCGGCCCTCGTGCCGCTGACCTTCGCGGCGGCCGCCTGGGCACCGTTCGCGCCGCTCGCGGGTGTCGCGCTCGAGGTGGAAATCCGCTGCGAGCGCGAGACGTCGCCGATGCGCTTTCGGGAGGACCTGCTGTTCACGCATCGCGGCCTCTCGGGCCCGGCGGTGCTGCAGATCTCGAGCTACTGGAAGCCCGGCGGCGCGCTCGACATCGACCTGGTTCCGGGGGTCGACCTCGCGTCCGTGCTCCGCGACCGGAAGGCGGCCTCGCGCGAGACCCTCTCGCACTGTCTCGCGAGCCGTCTGCCGAAGCGCGTCGCCGCGCAGTGGCAGGCGCTCGCGGGCATCGACGATCGACGGCTCGCGGAACTGTCGAACGGGGTGCTGACCGCGCTCGCCGACCGCGTCGAGCACTGGCGGATCGTCCCGGACGGCACCGAAGGGTTCCGGAAGGCCGAGGTCACGGTCGGCGGCATCGACACCGACGAGCTGTCGCAGAAGACGTTCGAGGCGAAGCGCATGCCGGGCCTGCACTTCATCGGCGAGGCGGTCGACGTCACCGGCTGGCTCGGCGGCTACAACTTCCAGTGGGCGTGGTCGTCGGGCTTCGCGGCCGGCCTGGCCGTGTGAGCATTCCAATCTTCGGCGAAGTCCGCTAGAATCGCGGGCTTCGCTTTTTGCAAACCCGGGTCCTCCGCCCGCAATATTTCAATGCCGACAGTACGCCTCAAGGAAAACGAGCCCTTCGAAGTCGCTCTTCGCCGCTTCAAGCGCACGATCGAAAAGACCGGCCTCCTCACCGAGCTTCGCGCACGCGAGTTCTACGAAAAGCCCACCGCCGAGCGAAAGCGGAAGCTCGCGGCCGCCGTCAAGCGCCACTACAAGCGCCTTCGCAGCCAGCAGTTGCCGAAGAAGATGTATTGA
>CAXTDA010000198.1:0-7290 GCA_964242935.1 uncultured Burkholderiaceae bacterium
CCACGCGACCGCGAACTGGTCGCCGCCGAGGCGGACGACCGACAGCGACGCCGCGGTCTCGGCATCCTCCACGGTGTCGATGACGTTCGGGTTCGCTGCGTCGTGCGCGTCGTAGGCGCGGCCCTGCGACTCGCGCAGCGTCTCGCGCGCGATGCGCTGGCCGACCAGCCGCAGCAGGCTGTCGCCGATCGAGCGGCCGTGCAACGCGTTGCTCTGCTTGAAGCGGTCGAGGTCGATGATCAGCAGCACGACCCGCCGGACCGTGGACTGGTTGATCTTCATGCCGGGGCGCAACCAGCCGTCGAGCTTCTCGCGGAGACTGCGCGCATTGCCGAGGCCGGTGACCTCGTCGTGCAGCGCGAAGTGTTCGAGCCGCTGCCGGAGCAGATCGCGCTCGCCGACGTCGCGGATCGCGATCGCAATCGACCGCGAATCGACCGATAAAAAGCGCGCCTCGTACGAGCGCAGGCCGGTTCCGCGATCGAGCTGGTAGGCGCAGATCTGCGGACGTCGGGTGCCGAGCGTCCGGTCGAGCGCGGTCGACCAGTCGAGCCGCATCGCGATCGGCAGGTCGGTGAAGTCGGCGATCGCGTGGCCGAGCAGTTGCCTGGCGTCGACCGGCAACAGACCGGGCGGCCCGAACAGATCGATCACCCGCCCGGATTGGTCGCAGTGCAGGACCGCCTCGCCGAGGACGGCGTCGAGCCAGGCGACGCCGCGCCGCGGCACGGGAGCCGCCGCGCCGGCGTCGTCCGACGTGGTCATGTCGGCAGCACGGCAGTCCGCGCGCGCGGCCGGTCGTCGACGGAACTTCGCTCGGCCGTCATCTCAGGCGACCCGCATGCGGTCGACCAGCGCGCGGATGCGGTCCGGCTCGCCCGCCGACAAAATCTTTCGCGCGGCCGCCTCGCAGGCGGCGACGTCGGATCGCAGGACTTCGTACTTGACCGCGAGCAACTGCGCCGGATGCATCGAGAACTGGCGCAGACCGAGGCCGAGCAGCAGCCGCGCGAGCTTCGGGTCGCCTGCCATCTCGCCGCAGACCGAGACCGGAATGCCGAGCCGGGCCGACGTCGAGATGACCTGCGCGATGAGCTGGAGGACCGCCGGATGCAGCGGGTCGTAGAGGTGGGCCACCGCATTGTCGGTGCGATCGATCGCGAGCGTGTACTGGATCAGGTCGTTGGTGCCGATCGAGAAGAAATCGAGGCGCTTCGCGAACATCGAGAGGCTGAGCGCGGCGGCCGGGATCTCGATCATGCCACCGACCGGCATGTCGCGGTCGTAGTCGATGCCACGGGCGTCGAGCTGACCCTTCGCCGTCGCGATCAGGACCAGCGCGGCGTCGACCTCCTGCGGATGCGCGATCATCGGGATCAGCAGCTTGACCGGCCCGAACACCGTCGCACGCAGGATCGCGCGCAGCTGCACGAGGAACATCTGCGGCTCGGCGAGGCAGAAACGGATCGCGCGCAGGCCGAGCGCGGGATTCGTCGTGTTGAAGACACCGCTGCCGAACTCGAGCCGAGCCGCGTCCGGCGTCTTGTCGGCGCCGATGTCGAGCGTGCGGATCGTCACCGGACGGCCGGTCATCGCCACGACGACCCGTCGATACGCCTCGAACTGTTCGTCCTCGTCGGGCATCGAGTCGCGCGTCATGAACAGGAACTCGGTGCGGAAGAGTCCGATCCCGGTCGCGCCGACCTCGTTGGCGAACGCGCAGTCGTCGGGCAGCTCGATGTTGGCGTGCAGCTCGATCGCCTGGTCGTCGAGCGTGCGGCTCTGCATCCGGGCGAGGCGCTTCAGCTTCTCGTGCGCGAGCTCGAGGTCGCGCTTTCTGAGGCGGTATTCGTCGAGCACGATCGGGCTCGGATCGACGATCAGCACGCCGGCCTCGCCGTCGACGATCACGCACTCGTCCTGGCGCAGCAGTCGCGACGCCTGGCCGAGGCCGACCACGGCCGGGATGTCGAGGCTCTTCGCGAGGATCGCCGTGTGCGCGGTGAGACTGCCGAGGTCGGTCGCGAAGCCGGCGAAGACCTGCTTCTTGAACTGCAGCATGTCGGCCGGCGCGATGTCGTGCGCGATGACGATCATCGGCTCGAAGCCGTCCTCGTCGCGGCGGCGCGCCGCGGCGGCTTCGTCGGCCACCGTCGACAGCACGTGCGCCGAGCCGACCAGAATCTTCAGCACCCGCTCGACCACCTGCTCGACGTCGGCGCGCCGCGACGCCATGTACTCGTCGTCCATCTGCTCGAACTGCTCGACCACGGCCTGCAGCTGGGTGGTCAGCGCCCACTCGGCGTTGTAGCGGCGCTCGCGGATCAGCCGCGCCGGCTCCTCGGACAACAGCGGGTCCTGCAGGATCAGGCGATGGAGGTCGACGAGGGCCGCGAACTCGGCCGGCGCGGTGGCGGGCAACTCCGACTGCAGCTGGTACAGCTCGTTGACGACGGTGGCGACGGCTTCGTCGAGGCGCGCGACCTCGGCCTCGATCTCGCCGGCCACCATCACGTAGTGCGGGACTTCCAGCGCGGCCGACGCGAGCAGGTGCACCCGGCCGATGACGATGCCGCGCGAGACCGGGATCCCGTGCAGGGTGAAGGCCATGTCGGCGGCCTACTGCCCTTCGCCGAACTTGTCGTCGATCAGCGCGGCGATCGCGACGATCGCGGCCTCGTCGTCGGCGCCGATCGTCTCGATCGTGACCGTCGAGCCCTTGCCGGCCGCCAGCATCATGACGCCCATGATGCTCTTGGCATTGACGCGGCGACCCGCGCGGCTCATCCACACTTCGCAGGGGAACTGCGACGCGAGCTGCGTCAGCTTGGCCGACGCGCGCGCATGGAGCCCGAGCTTATTGCTGATCTTGCAATCGCGGAGCGCCATCGGTCACCGGTGCGTCGTTCAACGCGTTGGGGTCGTGCGGGAAAGGACGTTGCGTCACCGGCGGCGATCCGGAAGGCGAGGCGCAAGGCGGCGTCGAGGCGATTTTCATCATACCCGAGGCCCCTCCGCCCAATGCCTTCTCGGGAAGGTCCGCGATCGCGGTCGTCGTGCGGTAGCAGAGCGTGCGCATCAGCATCGGCAGGTTGACGCCGGCCACCACCTCGACGCGACCCGGCAGCGCGAGCTGCGTCGCGATGTTGCCGGGTGTCGCGCCGAACATGTCGACGAGCACCAGCACGCCGTCGCCGCGGTCCACGTCGACGACCGCCTGGCGCGCCCGCGCGAGCTCGGCTTCGGGGTCGGCGTCGGCCATCACGTCGATCACCGCACAGCGCTCGGGCTCGCAGCCGTACACGTGCCGCGCGCAGGCCAGCAGCGCGGCCGCGAACGGCAGGTGCGCGATGACGACGAGGCCGACCACGTCCGGTGTCCTATCCCGCCGCGGCGCGTTCGAGCGCATCGACGAAGGTCTCGGCGACGTTGAAGCCGCTCCCGGCACGGATCTCCGCGAAGCACGTCGGGCTCGTCACGTTGACCTCGGTCAGGTAGTCGCCGATCGAGTCGACGCCGATCAGCAGCAGGCCACGCCCGGCGAGCTTCGCGCCGACCGCTTCGCCGATCTGGCGATCGCGCGCGGACAGCGGCTGCGCCCGCCCGAGCCCGCCGGCGGCGAGGTTCCCCCGCACCTCGTTGCCCTGCGGGACGCGGGCCAGCGCGAACGGCACCGGCTCGCCGTCGATGACAAGGATGCGCTTGTCGCCGTCCACGATCGCGGGGATGTAGCGCTGCGCCATGATGGTCCGCTCGCCGTTGCCGCCGAGCATCTCGATCATCGAGCCGAGGTTCATGCCGTCGGCCTTGACGCGGAAGATGCCCATGCCGCCCATCCCGTCGAGCGGCTTCAAAATGATGTCGCCGTGCTCGCGATGGAACTCGCGGATGCGTTCGGCGTCGCGCGTGACGAGCGTCGGCGCGACGAACTCCGGGAACTCGGTGATCGCGAATTTCTCGTTGTGGTCGCGGATCGCGCGGCCGCTGTTGAAGACCTTCGCCCCTTGCGCCTCGGCGCGCTCGAGCAGGTAGGTCGAGTACACGTACTCCAGGTCGAACGGCGGGTCTTTCCGCATCACGACCGCGTCGAACGACGCCAGCGGTGCGACCTCCGCGGCGCCGAGCGCGTACCAGGCCCCGGGGTCGCCGGTCAGGCGGAGCGGCCAGCAGGGCGCGTCGACGACGCCGGACGGCGCGCGCGCGAGGTCGCGCTGGTCGATGTACGCGAGCGTGTGGCCGCGCCGGTCGGCCTCGACCATCATCGCGTACGTCGAATCCTTGTAGATGCGGAACGACGCCAGCGGGTCGGCGATGAAGGCGATATGCATGGGCGGTCTCGTCGTCCGCGGGCCGCGGCGCGACGCGGACGTCCGGCGGTCAGGCCGCTTCCGCGGCCGGATCGGTGCGCTCGAGCTCGAGCGAGGCGGCGAGCAACGCGAGGCGGGCGACGACGCCGTACGCGTAGAAGCGGTTCGGCGCCGCCTGCGGCCGCTGTCCCGGATCGGGGAAGTTGCAGCTCGACGCGAACGGCAGCGGCACGAACTGCATCCCGGGCGCGTTCAGGTTCTCGTCGTTGCCGCGTCCGGTATGGACGCGGTAGAAGCCGCCGACGACATAGCGATCGATCATGTAGACCACCGGCTCGGCGACGCCCGACTCGATCGTGCCGGCGACGCCGTCGTCGTTGCCGGTCGACTTCTCGCCGACCGGCACGCGTTCGAACGTGTGCACGCCTTCCTGGATGATGACCTGCGAGACCGCGAGGCCCTCCTTCACCACGCTCATCTTGTTGCGCGCCTTGCGATTCATGTTGCGGAGCTCGGACGAGTCCTTGACGCTCATCACGCCCATCCCGTACGTGCCCGCATCGGCCTTGACGATGACGTACGGCGTCTCGCCGATCCCGTACTCGCGGTACTTCTTGCGGATCTTCGCGAGCAGCGTATCGACGTGGCCGACGAGGCAGTCCTCGCTCGCGACGTCGCCGAAGGCCACGTCGCTGCACTGTTCGAAGTACGGGTTGATCATCCACGGATCGATGTCGATCATCTTCGCGAAGCGCTTCGCGACGTCGTCGTACGCGGCGAAGTGATGCGTCTTCCGGCGCACGGCCCAGCCGGCGTGGAGGGGCGGCAGCACGTACTGCTCGTTCAGGTTTCCGAGGACCTCGGGAATGCCCGACGACAGGTCGTTGTTGAGCAGGATCGCGCACGGGTCGAAGTCGGCCAGGCCCACGCGGCGGCCGTTCGGCCCGATGCGCTTCAACGGTTCGATCATGAAGCCCTGGCCGCCGTCGAGCTCGACCGCGGTCGGCTCGGTGACCTCGGGATTGAGCGACCCCATCCGCACGTTGAGTCCGGTCTGCCGCAGGATCGCGGCGAGCCGCGCGACGTTCGACAGGTAGAAGCGGTTGCGCGTGTGGTTTTCGGGAATCAGCAACAGGTTGCGGGCTTCGGGACAGATCTTGTCGATCGCCGCCATCGCCGCCTGCACCGCCAGCGGCATCACCTCGGACGCGAGATTGTTAAAACCGCCCGGGAACAGGTTCGTGTCGACCGGCGCGATCTTGAAGCCCGCGTTCCGCAGGTCCACCGAGCAGTAGAAAGGCGGCGTGTGCTCCTGCCACTCGAGCCGGAACCACCGCTCGATCGCCGGCGTCGCATCGAGCATGCGCTGTTCGAGGTCGGCCAGCGGGCCGGACAAGGCGGTGACGAGATGAGGAACCATGGGGAGGAGCGCAGCGACGAGCGCGCTGACAGGCGGGTCGCGAATTGTAACGGCAAACGAGGCCGGGGCCTGACACGTGGGTCCGGGGCGGCCGCCTGCAAGGCCGCGCGGATCGCCTTCCCGGCCACGAAGAAAAACCGGCGCACGGGGCGCCGGTTTTCGCGGAGACCGACCGGACGGTTACGGGTGGTACGCCGACTCGCCGTGCGACACGATGTCGAGTCCTTCGCGCTCTTCCTCTTCGGTGACCCGCAGGCCGACGACGAGATTGACGAGGAAGTACGAGACCGCCGCGACGATGCCGGACCAGATCAGCGTCACGCCGACGCCGGTCGCCTGCACGACCAGCTGGTCCCACATCGCGTAGTCGGGCGACGCCTTGTTCGTGACGTAGTCCCAGATGCCCTGTCCGCCCAGGCTCGGGGCCGCGAGGACGCCGGTCAGGATGGCGCCGAGGATTCCGCCGGTGCCGTGCACGCCGAACACGTCGAGCGCGTCGTCGGCGCCGAGCAGTTTCTTCAGGCCCGACACGCCCCACAGGCAGACGACGCCCGCGATCAGCCCGAGGACGATCGCGCCCATCGGTCCGACGAAGCCACAGGCCGGGGTCACGGCGACCAGGCCCGCGACCGCACCGGACGCGCCGCCCAGCATCGACGGCTTGCCCTTCAGCATCCATTCGGCGAGCGTCCACGACAGCACCGCGGCCGCGGTCGCGACCAGCGTGTTGACGAACGCGAGCGCCGCGACGTCGCCGGCTTCGAGCGCGGACCCGGCGTTGAAGCCGAACCAGCCGACCCACAGCAGCGACGCCCCGATCATCGTCATCGTCAGGCTGTGCGGCGCCATCGACTCGCGTCCGAGCCCGGTCCGCTTGCCGACGAAATAGGCACCGACCAGGCCGGCGATCCCCGCGTTGATGTGCACCACGGTGCCGCCGGCGAAGTCGAGCGCACCCTTCTGCCACATGTAGCCGCCCTTGGCCGTCTCGGTCGCGAGCGTCGCCGCGTCCTTGATGCCGTCGGGGCCGGGCCAGAACCACACCATGTGCGCGATCGGGATGTACGCGAACGTGAACCACAGTACCGCGAACAGCAGCACCGCCGCGAACCTCATCCGCTCGGCGAACGAGCCGACGACGAGGCCGACCGTGATCGCCGCGAACGTCGCCTCGAACGCGAAGTAGATGTACTCGGGGATCACCGTCGCCTTACTGAACGTCGCCGCGGTCGTGAACGAGCCCTTGCTGAAGTCGAAGATGCCCTTCAGGAACAGTCGGTCGGTGCCGCCGATGAAACGATTGCCTTCGGTGAACGCGAAGCTGTAGCCGTAGATCGCCCAGAGCACCGTGATCAGCGCGAAGATCACGAACACCTGCATCAGGATCGACAGCATGTTCTTCGAGCGGACCAGGCCGCCGTAGAAGAGCGCGAGGCCGGGGATCGTCATCAGGATCACGAACGCGGTCGCGACGATCATCCACGCGGTGTCGCCCTTGTTCGGGACCGGCGCCGCCGCAGCCGCATCGGCGGCCGGTGCCGCCGGGGTCGCGGTCAGCGGCGC
>CAXTDA010000199.1:0-4123 GCA_964242935.1 uncultured Burkholderiaceae bacterium
TCGATGGACGGCGCGGCGAGCGGCGAAGGCTTCGGGGTCGACATGGCGAACGGGCGGCGGATCCGGCGGGCAGCGGCCTCTGGACCGGGCCCGCATCGTACCGCGCTCGCGATGGCGAGGCTCGTGTCCCGCGTGGGCGGCGACCGAACGGGCATGATGAGGGCCCTCCAGCGAACGGCAGATCGACCTCATGGCCCCCCTCCCTCGCCGTGCCGCGCCCAAGGCGCTCGCCTTCGACGTCTTCGGCACCGTCGTCGACTGGCGCGGCAGCATCGTGCGCGAGATGGCGGCGCTCGCGACCTACAAGGGCATCGCGATCGACGGCGAAGCCTTCGCCGACGCGTGGCGCGCCGGCTATCGACCGGCGATGCAGCGCGTGCGGACCGGCGACCTGCCGTGGATGAAGATCGACGCGCTGCATCGGCTGATCCTCGACGACCTGCTGCCGCGCTTCGGTCTCGCCTCGCTGTCGGCGGTCGAGCGCGACCACCTGAACCGGGTCTGGCATCGGCTCGACGCGTGGCCGGACGCGATCGAAGGGCTGACGCGGCTGAAGCAGCGCTTCGTCGTCACGACGCTGTCCAACGGCAACTTTTCCTTGCTGACGAACCTGGCCCGGTACGCCGGGCTGCCGTGGGACTGCATCGTCTCGGCCGAGCTGTTCCGGCACTACAAGCCCGACCCCGAGACCTATCTCGGCACCGCGGACCTGCTCGGCGTCGCCCCATCGGAGCTGATGCTGGTCGCCTGCCATCCGGACGATCTGCGCGCGGCGAAGGCGGCGGGTCTGCGAACCGCGTACGTCGCCCGTCCGCTCGAGCATGGGCCCGGGTCGGTGCCGGCGCCGTTCGAACCCGGCGAGTACGACGTCGTCGCGGACGACTTCATCGCGCTGGCGAAGGCGCTCTGAGCCCTCTCGCGTCGACTAGAGGAAAACACGGGTCGCGAGCGTCGTTGCAGCGCTTTAGACTTCAAGATTGTTCGTTAGCCGAACGTCGACGCGGTCGACGAGATCAGCCGTAGCGAAATCAGCCGCAAAACAAGCAGCATCGAGGGAGACACCAATGGACCAGTACCGTCGCGCCGTCGTCGCGGGCCTCGCCGCCGCACCCGCGCTCGGCCTGCTCGGCCGCCATGCCTGGGCTGCCGATCCGCTGAAGCTCTCGCATCAGTTCCCGGGCGGCTCGGACACCGAAGGCGACTTCCGCGACCGCCTCTCCCGTCGTTTCGCGCAGGAGCTCGAGAAGCGCAGCAACGGCGCGCTGAAGGCGAACGTCTACCCCGGCTCGTCGCTGATGAAGGTCAACGCGCAGTTCAGCGCGGTTCGCAAGGGCGCGCTCGACATGACGCTGATCCCGCTGCCGTACGCGGGCGGCGAGGTCCCGGAACTCAACATCGCGCTGATGCCGGGTCTGGTCACGTCGTACGAGCAGGGCTATGCCTGGAAGAAGGCCGAGGTGGGCAAGGCGCTCACCGACCTGCTCGCCGACAAGGGCGTCGTCATCGTCACCTGGATCTGGCAGGCGGGCGGCGCCGCGAGCCGCGCGGCGCCGGTGATCGGACCCGATGACGTCAAGGGCCTCAAGTTCCGCGGCGGCAGTCGCGAGATGGATCTGGTCGCGAAGGCGGCCGGCGCGACGACGCTGTCGCTGCCGTCGAGCGAGACGTACGCGGCGATGCAGACCGGCGCGGTCGACATCGTGACGACGTCGGCGACGAGCCTGATCTCGTTCCGGCTCCAGGAAGTCTCGAAGCACCTGACGATCAACAAGCAGGGCAAGTCGTACTGGTTCATGCTCGAGCCGCTGCTGATGTCGAAGCTCGTCTTCGACAAGCTGCCGAAGGATCAGCAGGCGTTGATCATGACGATCGGCGGCGAGATGGAGAAGTTCGCGCTCGACGGGGCGCGGGCCGACGATGCCGCGGTCGCCGACCAGTACCGGAAGGCCGGCGCCACGGTCCACGAGCTGACCGACGACGCGCTCGCGAAGTGGGTCGGGCTCGCGCGCACGTCGGCGTGGAAGGACTATGCCGAGAAGAACGAGAACAGCGCGAAGCTGCTGAAGCTGGCCGAGCAGGTCAAGGCCTGACGCGGCGCCGCGTTCCCATCGGCGAAGAGGGCCATCACTCCGACACGCAATGAGCCACGGTCATCTCGAAGTCACCGAAGCCGGCGCCGAACTCGCCGCGCCGCAGGGACCGCTGCACGTCAACCCGTTCTTCGACGGCCTGAACCGCGCGATGCAGGCGCTCAACCGGTGGTTGATGATCCCGTGCATGCTCGCGCTGGTCGCGGCCGCCTGCATCCTCAGCTACAGCGTCGCGGCGCGCTACTTCTTCAAGATCCCGACCGAATGGCAGGACGAGACGGCGGTGTTCCTGCTCGTCGGGGCGACCTTCTTCTCGTCGGCCTATGTGCAGCAGTTCCGCGGGCACGTCGGGATCGAGGCGGTGCCCGGGCTGCTCTCGCCGCGGGTCAATCATTTCCGCATGATCGTCGTCGACGCGATCAGCTTCCTGTTCTGCGCGTTCTTCGCTTGGAAGTCGTGGGCGCTCTGCCTCGAGGCGCTGCACGAGGGGCAGACGTCGAACTCGACGTGGGGGCCGAAGCTCTGGATCCCCTATTCGTTGATGTCGCTCGGCATGACGCTGCTCGCGCTGCAGCTCTTGATCGAGCTGACGAGCCGGCTCGCCGATCCGAGCCGCGGGCGGGCACCCGACCCGGCCGCCAACATCGGACGCGACGTCAAGCAGAGCGGCGCCGGCGAGGTCGAGACATGAGCGAACTCGCGATCGGGATCGCGTACGGCGTCGCGACGCTCGTCGTGATGTTCTCCGGCATGCCGATCGCGTTCGCGCTCGGCGCGGTCGCGGTCACCTTCATGTACTTCTTCATGCCGGCGTCGGCGCTCGACACCGTCACGCAGAACGTCTACGAGGAGATGGCGAGCATCACGCTGCTGTCGATCCCGCTCTTCATCCTCAAGGGCGCGGCGATCGGCAAGTCGCCGGCCGGCAAGGACCTCTATTCGGCGATGCACGCGTGGATGGGGAAGATTCCCGGCGGCCTCGGCATCGCGAACGTGTTCGCGTGCGCGTTGTTCGCGGCCATGTCGGGATCGAGCCCGGCGACGTGCTCGGCGATCGGCAGCGCCGGCATCCCGGAGATGCGGAAGCGCGGCTACTCGCCCGGCTTCGCGGCCGGCATCATCGCCGCGGGCGGGACGCTCGGCATCCTGCTGCCGCCGTCGATCACGATGATCCTGTACGCGGTCGCCGCCGAGCAATCGCTCGGCCGGTTGTTCCTCGCCGGCATCGGCCCGGGGATCCTGCTGGTCGCGCTGTTCGCCGGCTACGCGATGTATCGCTACCGGAAGGAGTATCACGTCGCGCGGCGCGCCTACGAAGGCGGCGGCAGCGTCGGCACCGCGGTGTCGTCGTCGGCGCTGCTCGACACGCACCATTACACGATGGCCGAGCGCGTCGAGATGCTGCCGCGTGTCCTGCCGTTCATCGTGCTGCTGATCGGCGTGATGGTCGCGCTCTACGGCGGCTTCGCAACGCCGTCGGAGACCGCGGGCCTCGGCGGCGTGCTCGCGCTGGTGCTGATCGCGGTCGTGTACTTCATCTGGCGCCCGGGTCAGCTGCGGCCGATCCTCTCGTCGACGATCCGCGAGTCGACGATGCTGATGTTCATCATCGGCATGTCGCTGCTGTATTCCTACGTGATGAGCTCGCTGCACATCTCGCAGGGCGCGGCCGAGGCAGTCGTCGCGATGCACCTGCCGAAGTGGATCCTGCTCGCGGCGATCCTCGTGATGGTCGTGGTCCTCGGCTTCTTCCTGCCGCCGGTGTCGATCATCCTGATGACGGCGCCGATCTTCCTGCCGCCGCTGAAGGCCGCGGGCTTCGACCTGATCTGGTTCGGCGTCGTGATGACGATCGTGATGGAGATGGGGCTGATCCATCCGCCGGTCGGCCTCAACATCTTCGTGATCAAGAACATCGCGCCGGACATTCCGCTCCGCGACGTGATCTGGGGCGTGCTGCCGTTCGTCGGGCTGATGTTCGTCGCGATCGTGCTGTTGTGCGTGGTGCCGCAGATCGCGACGACGCTGCCGGA
>CAXTDA010000199.1:4223-7287 GCA_964242935.1 uncultured Burkholderiaceae bacterium
GCCCCCGTGCACGTTGACCGCAAATACATAACGTATATACGCTAAGATGCGCTTCGTGTGGTCGGAGGCGAAGCGCACAACGAACCTGAAGGATCACGGAATCGATTTAGTCGATGCCCCTCGCGTTTTCGAGGGCCCGACCTACACATTCGAGGACGATCGATTTTTCTACAGCGAGCAGCGCTTCGTGACCCTCGGCTTACTCGCCGGCATCCCTGTCTCGATCGTCCATACGGAGAACGAAGATGAAATCCGCGTCATCTCCTTCCGCCAGGCGACCCGGCGCGAAGCGGAAATCCTCTTCGACGCAATCGGGCACTGATTGGTCGCGCGTCAAGGCAGGCGCAACGCCGACGATGACCGTCGAGCATCCCGAGTCCGATGTGCAGCACATCGTGCGGGGTGTGGTCCGGAAGGGTCTCGTGCCGCCGCCGGCCAAGGCCTCCATCTCGCTGCGCGTCGATCAGGACGTGCTCGACTGGTTCAAGGCGCAAGGCCCCGGCTATCAGACGCGGATCAACACCATCCTGCGTGCCTTCCGTGACGCGTCGGTCTGACTCGTCGATTGGCCGGACAAGCCGATGACGCCGCCGTCGTGGGATCGACGGCGGCGTTCGCGCGAGCAACGCCTCGATCGCGCGCGCCCTCTCGCCGACGGCAAGCACGTCGACGCGACCTGCGCGACCGCGCTGCTCGAGGCGCTGATCGAGCCCGGCGATCGCGTCTGCCTCGAAGGCAACAACCAGAAGCAGGCCGACTTCCTCGCGAAGGCACTGGCGGGGATCGACGCGACGAAGGTCCACGATCTGCATATGCTGCAGTCGGTGGTCGCGTTGCCCGAGCATCTGGACCTGTTCGAGAACGGCATCGCGTCGCGGCTCGACTTCTCGTTCTCGGGGCCGCAGGGTGCGCGGATGGCGCGCCTGGTCGGCGAGAAGAAGGTCGCGATCGGCGCGATCCATACCTACCTCGAGCTGTTCGCGCGCTACTTCGTCGACCTGACGCCGCAGGTCGCGCTGATCGCGGCCCAGGCGGCCGATCGCGAAGGCAACCTCTACACCGGTCCGAACACCGAGGACACGCCGGCGATCGTGGAAGCGACCGCGTTCCGGAGCGGCATCGTCGTCGCGCAGGTGAACGAGGTCGTGAAGCGGTTGCCGCGCGTCGACATCCCGTCCGACTGGGTCGACTTCTACATCCCGAGCCCGAAGCCGCATTACATCGAGCCGCTGTTCACGCGCGACCCGGCGCTGATCTCGGAGATCCAGGTACTGATGGCGATGCTCGTCATCAAGGGCATCTACGCGGAGTACGGCGTGCAGCGGCTCAACCACGGCATCGGCTTCGACACCGCGGCGATCGAGCTGCTGCTCCCGACCTACGCCGAGAGCCTCGGTCTGAAAGGGAAGATCTGCCGGCACTGGGCGCTCAATCCCCACCCTGCGCTGATCCCCGCGATCGAGGCGGGGTTCGTCGAATCGATCCATTCGTTCGGCTCCGAGCTCGGGATGGAAAAGTACATCGAGGCGCGGTCCGACGTGTTCTTCACTGGCGCCGACGGCTCGATGCGGTCGAACCGCGCGTTCTGCCAGGCGGCCGGCCACTACGCGTGCGACCTCTTCATCGGCTCGACGCTGCAGGTCGACCTCGCCGGGAACAGTTCGACGGCGACGGTCGACCGCATCACCGGCTTCGGCGGCGCGTCGAACATGGGCGCCGACGCGCGCGGTCGTCGGCATGCGAGCCCGACCTGGTTGAAGGCCGGCGTCGAGGCGAACCACGCCGGGACGATTCCGCGCGGCCGGAAGCTCGTCGTGCAGACGGTCGAGACGTATCGCGAGCACATGGAGCCGGCGTTCGTCGAGACGCTCGACGCGTGGCGCCTCGCCGAGACGGCCGGCATGGCACTGCCGCCGGTGATGATCTACGGCGACGACGTGTCGCACGTCGTGACCGAGGAAGGCATCGCGAACCTGCTGCTGTGCCGCGACGCGGCCGAGCGCGAGCAGGCGGTCCGCGGGGTGGCCGGCTACACGCCGGTCGGGCTCGGGCGCGACCGGCGCGCGGTCGAGAACCTGCGCGACCGCGGCGTGATTCGCCGACCCGAGGACCTCGGCATCGACAAGCGCCTCGCGACGCGCGACCTGCTGGCCGCGCGGTCGATCAAGGACCTGGTGCGCGCGTCGGGTGGCCTCTACGAGCCGCCGAAGCGCTTCCGCAACTGGTAGCGCCGGGTCACCACGACATCGTGACGACCGCGACGACGGCGCCGTCACGGTGGACCGGCAGCGCGATCGTGCAGGCCGTCGCGCCCTCGTCGTCGGTCAGCAGCTCGGGCACGCCGTCAGCGAACACCTCGGCGACGAGCCCCTGATCGATCGCGGCGTCTTCCGCCAGTTCGCCAGCCGGCAAGGCGGCCCCGCCGTCGAGGCCGCGGACGCGGACGAGGCGCTGGCCGCTGGTGTCGAGCGCCCAGTGCTCGACGCGTCGCGCGACCGGCGTCGCGGTCGGACCGAACAGGCCTTCCGGCACCTCGCCGCCCAAGCCGGCCAGCAGCGTCGCGATCGCGCCGGGCGGCGACGATGCGAAGAAGAACACGACGACGGCCGCGAGCTGACCGTCGACCCCGAACGGCAGTCCGATCGCCGCGTCGAGTCCGGCCTTCCGCGCCGCCTTCGCGCGGCGGAAGTTCGCGCCCTGCAGCGTCTCGAGCGGGATGGCGCGCCCTTCTTCCCAGACCCGGCCCGGCAGCCCTTCGCCGCGGCCGAAGACCATGGCGCGGCTGACCGCGTCGAATTCGAGCGAGTCGCCGTAGTAGCCGCCGGCGAATTCGAGCAGGTAGCCGTCGGGGTCGGGCCGCCAGATTTCTGTCGCCTGGATCAGGGAATCGCTGCGCATGGTGTGCCGGGGTCGGGGCGTGGAAGGGACGACCGACGCGGTCGTCGTCTGGGGGATGGTCATGGGGGTCAGGCAGGCACCGGGTGTTCGCGGACCAGCCGCTTGAGTTCGGGGATGCAGCTGCCGCAGTTGGTGCCGCACTTCAGCTCGCGTTGCAGCGTCGCGA
>CAXTDA010000200.1:0-7245 GCA_964242935.1 uncultured Burkholderiaceae bacterium
ATCGAACGCCGCCTTCGCCGCCGCGCGTGAACGGGTCAGCGGATCGACCGTGGACTTCGGCGCCGGCGGCGTCGCATCGACCGGCGCCGCGCACCGCCGCACGATCACCGAGACACCGTCGCAACGCGCGTCCGCCGCCTCCTCGAGCGTCTGCCGCGACGGCCTCGGGTCGACGCTCGGCTGCGCGACGGCGGTCGTCTGCAGCGTCCATGCGCAGGCGATCGCCGCCGTCGCCCGCCACGCCCTGCGCGTCATCGTCGCTCCGAGCGCATCTCGAGCGCATCGCCGCGGGTGAATCGGAACGTGCTGAAGATCTCGAAGATGTCGTACTCACGGCGCAATTCGTCCGAGAAGCGACCGTACGGCGCGCCGAGCAGCACGATGCGCCGTGCGGCGCGATCGAGCACCGGCGAGCCCGACGAGCGCGTCACCTCGACCTCGTCGTTGTAGATCGAGCCGTCGGGGTTCAGCGTCACGCGGAGCGTCAGGTCGCCGTACAACCGGCCGCGCGCCTCCTGCGGATAGTTGATCGTGCCGATGCGCTCGACCTTGTCCTTCCACTGCGTGTAGTACATCGCGTAGCTGGTCGCGCGGGTGGTCGGTCCGATGAAGCCGCGCCGCGGCCGCGCGCTGTAGTCGCGCGTCTGCTTGTCGACCTGCGCCTCGAGGCGGGCGATGGCCTTCATCGACGCGTCGACGTTCGGCAGCGGCGTGCTCGTCGCGCCCTCGATCCGCTTCGGCGCTTCGGGCCGGACCGCAGTGGTCGCGCGAATCGACTGCGCGACGAGGCGTCGCTGCTCGGCCTCCAGCTGCTGCACGGCGCCCTGCGACTCCTTCATCACCTCGCCGTCGGCCACCTCGGACATCCGCGGCACGAACGACGTCGCGCGACCGCTGTCGTGCTCGCCGCCGCCGTTCAGGTCGAACTGTGCGATCGCGTCCGGCTTGACCGCCTTGTCCTTCGAGCGCGCGTTGACGAGGATCACCTCGAGCGGGCTGTCGGGCGGCTTGAACAGCGCCGCCTGCGGCATCACGAAGCGCACCGCGAGCATGACCAGGTGCAGCGCGACCGACACCGACAGCGCGATCGCGAGACCGGTCGGCAACGCCTTCCGACGCGGCGCCCGCGGCACGCGACGCCGGGGCACCGCCGATCGCATCGGACGACCGTCGTCGACCGGCAGCGTCATGCCGCGAAGCGGTTGCAGCGAGGACGAGGCGCGCGCCATCGGACGGGATCAGGACACGGCGGACTGCGGGTCGACGCTCGACGGTGCCACGGACGGTGCGTCCGCCTCGGCAACAGCGGTCTCGCGCTCGAGCGCCGTCGGGCCGGCGTCGGCGGCGACTGCCGGGTCGCCGTCGGAAGCGGAATCGTGCGCGTCTTCGAGCGCGTCGTGGGCCGCGTCGACCTCCTCGATCAGCGCGACGAGCCGGCATTGCGCGGTCAGATCGAGCAGGTCCGTCGCGACGATCTCGACCTCGATCCGCTGCCCGCGCACGACGCCGGTCGAGCCGGGCGGCGTGCCCGCCGGACCGATCGGCGCCATGCCGGGGACGCGGACCAGCAGCGGAATCCGGACCAGCATCGCGTGGTCGTCGCGGCCGGTCGCCCGCGCCTCGACCAGCGTGCGGCCTTCCTGCTCGAGCCAGCGCAGGCACCAGTAGCGTTCCATCTTCGACTGGAACTCGGCGTAGGCGGCATACGCCGCGTCGAAGCCGGACACGATCGAGAACAGGTCGGCGTCGTTCTGCGCGAACGCCGGGGGAAAGGACGACCCGTCGGCGGCGGCGATGCAGGCCGCGATCTGCCACTGGTTGACGAGGTCGACGTAGCGACGGAGCGGCGACGTGCTCCACGCGTACTGCGCGACGCCGAGGCCCGCGTGCGGCGCCGGATGCGTGATCATCCGCACGCGCCCGGCCGGCCCGAACGTCGCGTTCTGCGCGCGATAGATCCCGGCGACGCCGCGGTCGGCGAGCAGCCGGCCCCACGTGCTGTTCGCGAGGATCATCAGTTCCGCGACGATCGTGTCGAGCGGCGCGCCACGCCGCCGCTCGGTGATCGTCACGCGGCCGTCGTCGACGCGGAAGTTGTAGTCGGCGCGCTGCTGCGACTCCGGGCGCAAACCGGACGCGACGCGCGCCGCCTGGCGCATCGCGTGCAGCGCCTTCGCGAAGTGCCACAGCACCGTCAGCTCGGGCTTCCGCGGGTAGTCGCCCGCGCCGCTCGCGAAATGGGCTTCGGTCACCGCGTCGTCGAGGCGGTCGTGCCGCAGGTTGTCGCCGATCGGCACGCGCTCGATTCGCGACGTCGATCCGGTGATGCGCCAATCGCCTCGGTCGTCGATCACGTCGACGTACAGCGACAGCGCCGGACACGCGCGTCCCGCGGCGAGCGTGAACGCCTCGACGACCGCGTCGGGCAGCATCGTCATCTTCTCGCCGGGCGCGTACACGGTCGAGAAGCGCTCGCGCGCGAGGACATCGATCGGATCGCCGCGACGGATGGCGAGTGCCGGCGCGGCGATGTGGACGCCGATCCGCCACGCCTGCGCCGACGTGCTGGCGCCGGCCGGTGCGTCGATCGCCTGCACCGACAGCGCGTCGTCGATCTCGGTGGTGGCCGCGTCGTCGATGCTGAAAGCGTCGACGTCCGCGAGCGGCAGGTCGCCGATCGACGGCACCGCGACCTCCGGAAACGCCACGCCGCGCGGGAACTGCTCGAACACGAAGCGATCGCGATGCAGCGCCTCGACCGATTCCACACCGCCGACCGCGAGCATCAACCGCTCGGGTGTCTCCCTCCGCGCGGCGGCCGCCTCGACCATCGCCTTGTACTCGACGCGGTTACGGTCCGGCCGGAACAGCAGTTCGCCGACCAGCGCGCGCATCGGCTCCGGCAGGCGCCCGGCGACGAGCTCGTCGCGATACGTCGCCTGCATCGCGGCTTCGCGCTGCTTCCGTTCGATGCCGGCGAGCGCGGCCTTCAGCGCGTCCGGTGGCGCGGGCCGATAATGGCCGCGGCCCTTCCGATAGAAATACATCGGCGCCGAGTGCAGCCGCGTCACGAGCGCCGCGGCCTCGACCGCGCTCGCCGCACGGCCGAAGTAGTCGGCCGCGAGATCCTTGAACGAGAACTCGGCCTGCGGCGCGCATTCCCACAGGAACTCGAGGTCGATCGAGTCGGCCATCGATTGCGCGTCGCGCATCAGCGTCACCGCGTCGGGCTCGCGGAAATCGAACAGCACGTGGCCGCTCTTGACCTTGCTCCGCTTGCCGCTCGCAGACTCGACCTGCATCGACGCGCCCTGGTCCGACAACACGTGGCCGGCCTTGAACCCGCCGTCTTCTTCATAGAACACATTCATCGACCGATTATAAAAGCAGCCCCGTCGCGGCCCGTCGGCATTGCACGCCCGCACGACCGAATAACGACGGCGCGGGAGACGAACCCGGAAACGACGAAGCCGGGAGCACGATTGATAAACTCGCTGCGACCCAGCCCCCGGAGAACCGCATGGACGTGATCGACTACGAAGTGTTCGGCAACGAGATGCAGTACGTCGAGCTCGAGCTCGATCCCGGCGAGGCCGCGATCGGCGAGGCGGGCAGCATGTTCTACATGGATCCGGGCATCGACCTCGACACGGTGTTCGGCGACGGCTCGGCGCAAACCGGCGGCATCTTCGGCAAGCTGCTCGGCGCCGGGAAGCGCCTCGTGACCGGCGAGTCGCTGTTCACGACCGTCTACACGAACCAGGACTCGATCAAGCGTCGCGTCGCGTTCGCGGCGCCCTATCCGGGCAAGATCGTCCCGGTCGACCTGTCGCGGATCGGCGGCACGCTGATCGCGCAGCGCGACGCGTTCCTCTGCGCGGCGCGGGGTGTCTCGCTCGGCATCGCGTTCCAGCGGAAGCTCGGCACCGGCTTCTTCGGCGGCGAGGGCTTCATCATGGAAAAGCTCGACGGCGACGGCATGGTCTTCGTGCACGCCGGCGGCACGATCCTCGAGCGCCAGCTCGCGCCGGGCGAGACGCTGCGCGTCGATACCGGCTGCGTCGTCGCGTACCAACCGACGGTCGACTTCGACATCCAGTACGTCGGCAAGATCAAAACCGCGCTGTTCGGCGGCGAAGGCCTGTTCTTCGCGACGCTGCGCGGACCGGGGCACATCTGGCTGCAGTCGCTGCCGTTCTCGCGGCTCGCGAGCCGCGTGTTCGCGGCGGCGCCGCAGGGCGGAGGGCGGGGACGCGACGAAGGCGGCTTCGGCAGCCTGGTCGGCGGGACCGCAGTCGGCGGACTGCTCGGCGGGTTCCTGGGGGGAGACGACGACGCGTGACGCCTTCGAGCATCATCCCTCACATCGCCGACGACGTCACCGCCGACCAGAACGCCTGCGCCGCCGGCGAGCGGCCCTCGTCCGCGCGGAAGATGCGGATGTCGAGCGCGATGCGCCACGACATCGGTGCCGCGGCCACCAGGCGGCGGGCGCGCAGGTCGTCGTGGATCAGGCTCTTCGGTAGCCATGCGACGCCGCGGCCTTCGAGGGCCATCGTGCGGAGCACCGTCGCGAGATGCGCGGTGAAGACGACGTGGCCACCGGCCTTCTCGATCGCCGGTCCGCGCAGCGTGCCGACGATGCGACCGAGCCCGGACTCGGCGCTGAACGCGAGGATCGGAACGTCGGTCGTCACGCCCGCCTCGAGCCGGTAGTTGACGCGCGAGCCGCGCTTCTCGCCCGGGCTCGGCGCCGCGACCGGCAGCAGCGCGTCGTGGCCGATGACGGCCGACGGGAAGCGGCGATCGCGGCGACCCGGTACCTGCGGATGCGCGTGACACAGCAGGAAGTCCACGCGCTGCTCGAGCATGCTGTCCTCGCAACGCTGCAGCACGTCGGACATCAGCTCGATCGGCGCGACCGGGATGCGCGCTTCGAGCGACCGCAGCCACGTCGGCACGAACGTCAGTGACAGCGCATGGGTCGCCGCGAAGTGCAGCGTCGCCGCGCGCGCGTCGCGCACGGCCTTCGCATCGGCAGGCAGCCGCGACACGCGTGCGACCTGGTCGCGCGCCGTCGCGACGAACCAGGTCCCGGTCTCGGTCAGCGCGAACGGCTGTACCGCGCGGTCGACCAGTTCGACGCCGAGCCAGTCCTCGAGCGCACGGATGCGCCGGCTGAAGGCGGGTTGCGTCATGTGCCGCGCCTCGGCGGCCCGCGAGAAGTTGCCGCTCGCGGCCAGCGCCAGGAAGTCTTCGAACCACGAGAGATGCATCGCTCGTCGCCATGTCCTGCCGGCATGACGTCCGGCCGGAACGGCATTGGACGTCCGCCGACCCGTTGAACATCATAGGCGCTCACTTCCACTCCGCCATCAACGCCCATGAAGATCGTCGACATCCGCGAAATCACCAAGCCCATCAAGTCCAACATCCGCAACGCGTACATCGATTTCTCGAAGATGACGTTGAGCCTCGTCGCGGTCGTGACCGACGTGGTCCGCGACGGCAAGCCCGTGATCGGCTACGGCTTCAATTCGAACGGCCGCTACGGTCAGGGCGCGTTGATGCGCGAACGCTTCATCCCGCGGCTGCTCGAGGCCGATCCCGCGACCTATCTGCAGGACGACGCCGACAACCTCGACCCGCACAAGCTGTGGGCCGCGATGATGATCAACGAGAAGCCCGGCGGCCACGGCGAGCGCTCGGTCGCGGTCGGCACGATCGACATGGCGATCTGGGACGCGACCGCGAAGATCGCGGGCAAGCCGCTGTTCCAGCTGCTCGCCGAGAAGTACGGAACCGGCACGCCGAACCGCGACGTCTTCGTCTACGCGGCCGGCGGCTATTACTGGCCCGGCCAGGGCATCGAGGGCCTGACGCGCGAGATGCAGTCGTATCTCGACCGCGGCTATGCGGTGGTCAAGAAGAAGATCGGCGGCGCGTCGATCGACGAGGACCGGAAGCGCATCGAGGCCGTGCTGAAGCTGCTCGGCCCGGGCCAGAAGCTGGCGGTCGACGCGAACGGCCGCTTCGACCTGCCGACCGCGATCGCGTACGCGAAGATGCTGTCCGACTACGACCTCTTCTGGTACGAGGAGATTGGCGATCCGCTCGACTATGCGTTGCAGGCCGAGATGGCGAACCACTACGAGGGACCGATGGCGACCGGCGAGAACCTGTTCTCGATGCAGGACGCGCGGAACCTGATCCGCTACGGCGGCATGCGGGCCGACCGCGACTGGCTGCAGTTCGACTGCGCGTTGAGCTACGGCCTCGTCGAATACCTGCGCACGCTCGACATGCTGAAGGAGCACGGCTGGTCGCCGTCGCGCTGCGTCCCGCACGGCGGCCACCAGATGTCGCTCGCGATCGCGGCCGGTCTCGGCCTCGGCGGCAACGAGTCGTATCCGGACCTGTTCCAGCCGTACGGCGGCTTCCCCGACGGCGTGAAGGTCGTCGACAGCATCGTCAGGTTGCCGGAACTGCCGGGCATCGGCTTCGAGGGGAAGGCCGACCTGATCGCGGAGATGCGCGCGCTGGCCGCTTGACGCGAGCGCGGGATCGACGCGGCGGCATCAACGCGGCGGTACCGCGCCGGCGGCGGGCCAGTCGGTGTCGCCGATCCGTCGCAACGTCATCTCGTGGATGCGGACCGGCGGCTGCCCGTCGAGCAGCCGTTCGCCGATCTCGTGCCACACCCCGTTCTCGACGGTGGCGGTGTAGCGGATCGTCGCGGGTCCGGCCGCGATGCTCCACACGAAGCGGTCCTGCGAGATCTCGATCGGCAGGTCGGCGCCGTAGCCCTGCGCCTGCGCGCGGAAGTGGTACCGGCCGGTGGCCGGATCGAACGACATCACGCCGAACGCGTTGAACACCGGCTTGCCGTCCGCGTCGTAGCCGCGACCCTCGACCACCTTCACCGACCCATCGAGGAAGCCGCCGACGCGTTCGGTCTGCGTCAGCGACAATCGCTGGCCGGCGGCCCCGGTCGTCGTCGCGGGGCCGCGCCACGTGCCGTCGAAGCCGTCGAGCAGGTGCATGGCCTGCCGCTCGGCCGCCAACAGGGCGGCGGTGTCCGGCGGCTCGGCGGCGGCCGAGCCGATCAGCGCGACGGCGACGGCGAGCGCGGGCACGAAGACGTTCATCGACGGGACTCCATGGAGTGGACGATCGCGACATTGACGGAAGCGGGTCGGACTGTCGAGCCGCGTCCGATGACTCCCGGTTCCGGATCGGCCCTCG
>CAXTDA010000201.1:0-7228 GCA_964242935.1 uncultured Burkholderiaceae bacterium
TCGGACGACGGCATCGGATCGTCCAGTCCGAGCGACGGGACGCCCTGTCCCGGCTGGTTCTCGACGTAGTAGACCTCGCCGCCGACGCTGACGACCCCGGGCGGCATTACCCGCTCCTTCTCCGGGACGCCCTTCAACGTCTTGCTCATGTAGCCGAGCCAGATCGGCAGCGCGAGGCCGCCGCCGGTCTCGCGGTCGCCGAGCGACTTCGGCTGGTCGAAGCCGATCCAGGCGATCCCGACGATGTTGTCGTTGCTGTAGCCGGCGAACCAGGCGTCGTGCGAATCGTTCGTCGTGCCGGTCTTGCCGGCGAGGTCGTTCCGCTTCAGCACGGCCGTGATGCGCGCGGCCGTGCCGGAGCGCGCGACCGTCCGGAGCAGGCTGTCGGTCACGTACGCGTTCCGGGCGTCGATCACCCGGTTCGCCTCGTCGCCCGCGACCAGCTTGTCGACCCGGGCGACATCGCGCCCCGCGCTGTCGACGATGTGGCTGATGTAGTACGGATTGATCCTGTAGCCGCCGTTCGCGAACACCGAATACGCGCCCGCCATCTGCCACGCGGTCACCGAGCCGGCGCCGAGCGCCATCGGCAGGTACGCCGGATGCTTCGCCGCCTCGAACCCGAAGCGCGGCAGCGTGCTCTGGACGTAACGCGGCGTGATCGCCTGCAGCAGGCGGATCGACACCATGTTCTTCGACTTCGCGAGCGCCTGGCGAAGCGCCATCGGCCCGTCGAACTTGCCGTCGTAGTTCTTCGGATCCCACGCCTGGCTGCCGGTCACCGCCGCGTCGATGTGCACCGGCGCGTCGTTGACGATGGTCGACGGCGTGAAGCCGCGCTCGAGCGCGGCCGAGTAGATGAACGGCTTGAAGCTCGAACCCGGCTGCCGCCACGCCTGCGTGACGTGGTTGAACTTGTTGCGGTTGTAGTCGAAGCCGCCGACCAGCGCGCGGATCGCGCCGTCGCGTACGTTCGCCGCGATGAACGCGGCCTGCACCGTCGGCAGCTGGATGATCTCCCAGCTGTCCTTGGCCTTCTCGCGGACGCGGATGATCGCGCCGCGGCGGATGCGCTTCGTCGGCTGCGCCTTGTCCGACAGCGATGCCGCGGCGAATTTCAGGCCGTCGCCGGCGACCGTCACCTTGCCGGTCATCGTCACCGCCTCGACCGACTTCGGGTTCGCGCTCAGCACGACCGCCGCGCGGATGTCGTCGCTGTCCGGATGCTCGCCGAGGTCGTCCTCGACCGTCGCGATCAGCTGGTCGTCGGCGATGGTCGCCGGCAAATCGTCGATGTAGGCCTCGGGGCCGTTGTAGCCGTGCCGGCGTTCGTAGTCGAGCACGCCGGCCCGCAACGATTCGTAGGCCGCGTTCTGCTCGCCCGAGATCAGCGTCGTGTAGACGTTCAGGCCGCGCGTGTAGGTCTCCTCGCGGAACTGGTCGAGCGCCACCTGCCGCGCCATCTCGGCGACGTACTCGGCGTGCACCGCGAACGTCTCGGCCTCGACCTTGACCGCCATCTTCTGGGCCCGCGCCTTCAAATACGCCGCGTCGTCGAGGTGGCCGAGCTGCTTCATGCGGTTGAGCACGTAGATCTGCCGCTCGGTCGCGCGCTTCGGGTTGACGATCGGGTTGCCGGTCGACGGCGCCTTCGGCAGGCCGGCCAGCATCGCCGCCTCGGCCGCCGTCACGTCCTTCAGCGCCTTGCCGAAATAGACCCGCTCGGCCGATGCGAAGCCGTACGCCCGCTGGCCGAGGTAGATCTGGTTGATGTAGACCTCGAGGATCTGGTCCTTCGTCAGGTTCTCCTCGATCTTGAAGGTCAGCAGCGCCTCGTAGAACTTGCGGATGTAGCTCTGCTCGCTCGAAAGAAAGAAGTTGCGGGCGATCTGCTGCGTGATGGTCGACGCGCCCTGCTTCCGGCCGCCGCCGAAGAAGCTGCCGTTCGCGAGGTTGTTGCTCGCGGCGCGCAGCACGCCGAGGTAGTCGATGCCGCTGTGCTGGTAGAAGTGCTCGTCCTCGGCGGCGAGGATCGCCTGCTTGAGGATCACGGGCACATCGCCGATCGCGACGATCGCGCGGCGTTCCTCGCCGAACTCGCCGATCAGGATGCCGTCCGCCGTGAACACGCGAAGCGGAATCTTCGGCCGGTAGTCGGTCAGCGACTCGATCGACGGCAGGTTCCGGTACGCGAGGGCCGTGGCGATCAGGGCGACCAGGAACGCGGCCGCGACGCCGGCCGCGAGCAGTCCGACGATCCAGCCGAGGATGCGCCATACGACATGCGGGCGGTTCGGTCGGTTGGCCCTCGGAGAAGACGCGTTGGAGCTGGGCATGCGGGCAGGCAGAGGCGGGGGGCCTCCTCCGGCGGACGGGGCGCGCGATTATAGCTGCGCGCACCGCGGCCTCCGCTTCATCCCGAATTCCGCAGGCCCGCCGCCAGACCGTTGATCGTGATGTGAATTCCGCGGTGCATCCGCTCGTTCTGCACTTCGGGGTCGCGGAGCGCGCGATGCCGTCGCATCAGTTCGATCTGCAAGTGGTTGAGCGGATCGATGTACGGCAGTCGATGCTCGATCGCGCGCGCCAGCGTCGGGTTACCGGCGAGCCTCCGCCGCGTCCCGGTGATCTCGGCCATCGCCTCCTCGGTGGCCGCCCACTCGGCCTCGATCGCCGCGAAGACCCGCTTCGCGAGCCGCGCGTCCGGCACCAGCGCGACGTAGCGCGCGGCGATCCCGAGGTCGCTCTTGGCCATCACCATGTCCATGTTCGACAGCAGCGTCGCGAAGAACGGCCAGCCCTTGCCCATCCGTTTCAGGAGGTCGCGCCGCGCCTTGTGACCGCGCGGCCGCGCGCCGTCGTCGCCGTCGAGCCAGTGACGGACCGCGGACCCGAACCCGTACCAGCCGGGCAGCCCGACGCGGCTCTGGCCCCAGCTGAACCCCCACGGGATCGCGCGGAGATCCTCGATCGCGCGCGACGCCTTCCGCGACGCGGGACGCGAGCCGATGTTGAGCTCGGCGATCTCGCCGATCGGCGTCGCCGCGAAGAAGTAATCGGTGAAGCCCGGCGTCTCGTAGACCAGCGCGCGGTAGGCGGCCATGCTCCCGCGCGACAGCGCGCTGGCGGCGTCGATGAATTCCTGGGGCACGTCGCCGGCCGACGGCAGCAGGCTCGCTTCGAGCGTGGCCGCGACCAGCGTCTCGAGGTTCCGGCGACCGATCTCCGCGTTCGCGTACTTCGACGCGATGACCTCGCCCTGCTCGGTCAGGCGGATCTGGCCGTTCACCGTGCCGTGCGGTTGCGCGAGGATGGCCTGGTAGCTCGGGCCGCCGCCGCGCCCGACGGTGCCGCCGCGGCCGTGGAAGAGGCGAAGCGTCAGCCCGGTGCGTTGCCTGAGGTCGTCGAACAGCGTCTTCAGCGCCGTCTCCGCGCAATAGAGCTCCCAGTTGCTCGTGAAGAAGCCGCCGTCCTTGTTGCTGTCCGAATAGCCGAGCATCACGTCCTGCTCGTTACCCGAGCGGACGACGAGGCCGGTCATGTCGGGCAGCGCGTAGAACGCCTGCATGATCGAAGCGGCCCGCCGCAGATCGTCGATGGTCTCGAAGAGCGGCACGACGATGAGATCGGCCACTGCGTCGCCAGCGCTGTCGTCGCTTTCGCCGAGCACGCCGCGCAGCAACCCGCACTCCTTCTGCAGCAGCATGACCTCCAGCAGGTCGCTGACTGCTTCGGTATGCGAGATGATCGCGTGCCGGATCGCATCCGCGCCGTAGCGCGCACGCCCGGCGCGCGCCGCCTCGAAGATCGCCAGCTCGCCGCGCGTCCGGTCGCTGTAGCGCGCACCGTGGACGTGCAGGTTCCGCGGATCGCGAAGCAGCCGCATCAGCAGGTCGACCTTGCCGTCCTCGTCGAGCGCGCTGTAGTCCGCCTCGACCCGCGCGGCCGCGAGCAGCTCGGCGACGACGGCCTCGTGCTGGTCCGAACTCTGGCGGACGTCGATCGTCGCCAGATGGAAGCCGAAGACCCGGATCGCCCGCAACAGCGGCTTCAGGCGCGTCGCCGCGAGCGCGTTGCCGAAGTGGAGGCCGAGCGACGCCTCGACGGTGCGCAGATCGGCGAGCAGGGCCGCCGCGTCCGGATAGGGCTCGCGCGGCGCGATCGCGTGACGAAGCGCCTCGGTGCCCGTCAGCTTGCGCAGCGTGCCGGCGACGCGTGCATAGATGCCGATCAGCGCGCGGCGATACGGTTCATCGACACGGTGGATGTTGTCGTCGCCCGAGGTCTCGGCCAGCGCCTGCAGTTCGGGCGTCACCGGCACCAGGATCGACGACATCGACAGCTCGGAGCCGAGCTGATGGATCTCGGTCAGGTAGAAGCGCAGTGCGGTCTCGCAGTGCCGCGACAGTGCGACGACCAGCGTGTCCGCGTTGACGTTTGGGTTGCCGTCCCGGTCGCCGCCGATCCAGTTGCCCATCTTCAGGAACGACGGGATCTCGTGGTCCGGCAGCGCCCGTTCGAGCATCTCGTAGATCCGGGGAATCTCGCGGAGGAACGTGCTCTGGTAATACGCGAGCGCGTTGTCGATCTCGTTGGACACGCTGAGCTTCGACGTCCGCAGCATCCGCGTCTGCCACAGCTGCGCGACGCGGGCGCGAAGGCCGATCTCGTTGACCTCGCGCTCACGCGCGGTCGCGAGGTCGTCGCGCTGCGCGAGCAGCTGCGCGATCGCGCGCTCCGCATCGAGGACGCTCTGCCGCTGGACCTCGGTCGGATGCGCGGTCAGCACCGGCGACAGGTAAGCGTGGTCGAGGAGCGCCGCCACGCGGTTCCCGTCGATCCGCTGCTGCGCCAGGCGCCGGAAGGTTAGCGCGAGCGTGCCGTCGACCTCCGTCTCGGAACCGTCCTCGGCGCGCAGGCGCCGCACGTTGTCACGGTCCTCCGCGAGGTTCGCGAGGTGCGAGAAATAGCTGAACGCGCGCACCACGGAGACGGCCTGGTCGATCGACAGCTTGACCAGCAGCCGGTCGAGCGCGCGCCCCGCCTTCGCGTCGTCGTCCAGGCGGTAGCGGACCGCGAGCTGGCGGATGCGTTCGATCAGTTCGTACGCGGCCTCGCCCTCCTGCTCGCGGATGACGTCGCCGAGGATGCGGCCGAGGAAGCGCACGTCCTCGATCAGTGGAAGGTTCTTGCCCGAGGCACGCTTCGATGGAGAGGCCATGATTCGTCGGTCCGTGGCAGGACAGTGGATGCGGGGAGGCGGCGAGAGCGTTCGCCGTCGGGCGGTCCGATCAAGCAAAAAACAGGCTTGTTCGATGCGATTACGGAGCTTTTCGGCGCCAGTATCCACTCGCCGACGCTTTTGTTGTTTTTGCACCGGGCAGTCTGCCGCAATCCTTTACAGCCCCGAAACACTGTTGCTAGCATCTGACGGCTAATCGAGCAAAGTACTCTAAACCCTCGGAAATAATAGATTTTTCGAGCGAATCCGAGTTCTTCCACTAAGAATTTCGCTTAGGCGAACCGTCCCGGGGAACGTCCTTGGCTTTTGAATTCGGCGCCCTCTTTTCGTCGAAGAATCCGCCGTTGATCGGCCTCGACCTCAGTTCGTCGAGCGTCAAGGTCGTCGAACTCGCGGGCACCGCGGAAGCGGGCTTCCGGCTGGAGCGTTACGCGATCGAGGCGTTGCCGAAGGGGGCCATCGCGGACGGCAACATCGAGAACATCGAGGCCGTGTCCGAGGCCGTGCGCCGCGCCGTGCGGAAGAGCGGCACGCGGGCGCGCAACGTCGCGCTGGCGCTGCCGAGCGCCGCGGTGATCACGAAGAAGATCATCCTGCCGGGCGGCCTGTCCGAGGAAGCGCTCGAGGTGCAGGTCGAGAGCGAGGCCAACCAGTACATTCCGTTCGCGCTCGACGAGGTGAGCCTCGACTTCAGCGTCATCGGCCCCGCGCCGAACTCGCCCGAGGACGTCGAGGTGCTGCTCGCCGCGTCGCGGAAGGAGAAGGTGGAGGATCGCGTCGCCGTCGCGCAGGCCGCCGGGCTGAAGGCGGTCATCATGGATATCGAGGCGCACGCCACGCGGGCGACGGCCGACCGCGTCATCCGCCTGATGCCGAACGAGGGCGAGGGACAGATCGTCGCGCTGTTCCTGATCGGCGCGTCGACGACCACGATCTCGGTCACGCTGAACGACCAGACGATCTACGAGCGCGAGCAGGCGTTCGGCGGCAACCAGCTGACGCAGGACGTCGCCCGGGCGTACGGGTTGTCCGTCGAGGAAGCCGAAGCCAAGAAGCGCACCAACGACCTGCCCGAGAACTACGAGCGCGACCTGCTGCAGCCGTTCGCCGACAACATCGCGCTCGAGGTCACGCGCGCGTTGCAGTTCTTCTTCACGTCCACGCCGTACAGTCGCGTCGACCAGATCCTGCTCGCCGGCGGCTGCGCGGTGATTCCCGGCCTGGTCGACGTGGTCGGCACGCGCAGTCAGGCGGCGACGTCGATCCTGAACCCGTTCAAGGGAATGGATCTCAACCCCGGCGTCCGCGAGAAGCAGGCGCGGCTCGACTCGCCGTCGCTGGTCGTCGCGACCGGGCTCGCGATGCGGAGGTCGGGCGGATGATCCGCATCAACCTGCTGCCGCACCGGGCCGAGAAACGAGCGCAGCGGCGTCGCGACTTCTACGTGTTGGTCGGGCTCGCGTTCGGCGCCGCTGTGGTCGCCGTGATTGCAGTCGCGTTCGTGATCAACGCGTATATCGGCATCCAGCGCGACCGCAACGACTTCATCAAGGCCGAGAACCGCAAACTCGACGAGCAGATCAAGGAGATCGCGTCGCTTCGGCAGGACCTCGAGGCGCTGAAGGCGCGTCAACAGGCGGTGGAGGACCTGCAGGCGGACCGCAACCTGCCGGTGCACCTGCTCGACGAACTGGTCCGGCAGGTCCCCGAGGGCGTCTATCTGCAGAGCTTGCGACAGGACAACCTGCGCGTCGCACTGACCGGCATCGCGCAGTCGAACGACCGCGTCTCCGCGTTCCTGCGCAACGTCAGCGGCAGCTCGGCCTGGGTGAGCGCCCCGGAGCTGATCGAGATCAAGGCGATCGTCATCGGCACCCGCCGGTTGTTCCAGTTCACGATCAACGTCAACATCAATCGCCCGCGCGATGCGAAGGCGCCGGTCGTGCCGCCCCCGGCCGGGGCCGCCCCCCCCCCCCCGCCCCCCCC